>NZ_AQPF01000010.1:0-106247 GCF_009846745.1 Alcanivorax xiamenensis
CGGCGTCCGGCGTCCGGCGTCCTTAGCCTTCTCAATGGAACCCCGATGAGCCAAGTCATTATCCTGGTGGACGATCCGGCGGATTGGGCGGCGTACTATCCCGCCCGTAATCTGCTGTCCGCCCGTGATTACCTGCAAGCCACCGAGCCGGTCTGCACCGACAAGAAAGTGCAGGTGATCAATCTGTGCCGCAGTTATAAATACCTGTCCCCCGGCTACTACTGTTCGTTGCTGGCGGAAGCCCGTGGTCAACGTGTCATGCCCTCGGTGCGCACCGTCAATGATCTCAGCCACAAGGCGTTGTACGGCCTGCACTTCGAGCGCTTCGAATCGGCGCTGGACAAGGCGATGAAGAAGCAGGGCGGCGATGCCACCAAGGTGACGTTCAATATCTACTTCGGGCAAACCGAACAGGAAGGGCTGACGGAACTGGCGCGGCAGATCTTTGATCAGTTGCCATGCCCGATTCTGCGGGTGTCGTTCCGGCGTCGCGACCAGTGGGTCCTGGAGGCGATCAGAACGCCGAGTCTGAAACAGGTGAAGGGCGCCGAGGAGGACCAGTTCGCTCGGGCCCTGGAGCAGTTCAACGCGAGAGTCTGGCGCGGCCCACGCCGGCGCCGTGGCGAGCGCTACGATCTGGCCATGCTGGTGAACGAGCAGGAGGCCATGCCGCCAAGCAATCGCACCGCGTTGAAGCGCTTCAGGCAGGCCGGTCGCCAACTCGGCATCAAGGTGGAGCAGGTCGGCCGGGACGCCTATGCCCGCCTGGGCGAATACGATGGCCTGTTCATTCGCGAAACCACCGCCATCGATCATCACACCTATCAGTTCGCCCGCAAGGCTGAGCAGGAAGGCCTGGTGGTGATCGACGATCCGCGCTCGATCCTGCGCTGCACCAACAAGATTTATCTGGCCGAGCTGATGCAATCCAATGGCGTGCCGGTGCCGCCCACCGCCTTTGTGTTCAGCGCCAGCGCGGAGCAGGTGGACGGCCTGATCGGGGAATTGGGCTTGCCGATGGTGCTGAAGATCCCGGACGGCAGTTTTTCCCGGGGCATCAGCAAGGTGGAGGACCGCGAGACGCTGGCAACCGCGCTGCACGGCTACTTGAAGCAATCCGCCGTGGTGCTGGCCCAGGCTTTTATGTACACCGATTACGACTGGCGTATTGGCGTGCTCAACAACCGGCCGTTGTTTGCCTGCCAGTACTTCATGAGCAAGGGGCATTGGCAGATTTATCATCACAAGGACAGCGGCAAAACCGCCTCCGGCAACGCGCGCACGGTACCGATCCGCGAAGTGCCGCCGAAGGTGCTGAGAGTGGCGCTGAAAGCCGCCCGGCTGATGGGTAATGGGTTGTACGGCGTGGACCTGAAGCAATCCGGCGATCAGGTGGTAGTGATGGAGGTGAACGACAATCCCAACATCGACGCCGGTGTCGAGGACCTGTGGCTGGGTGAGGATCTGTACCGGCAGGTGATGCTGGAATTCCTGCGCCGCATGGAGGCGCGGCGGCTGGGGCTGCCGCTTTGACGGCTTGAAAAGGTCGCGGTCCGTGGGTCAGACGCCGTATTCGCTGCCCAGGCAGCTTCCCACGGAAGTGCCACGGAGCCGCTGTGGGAAGCTGCCTGGGCAGCGAATGGGCGCGGGGATTGAACGATCACGGTAAGGCTGCGCACCCAGCGTGCTAGCATGCTCTGGAAGCCCGCACCGAAAGGATTGGGAAGAACGTGATACGCAAAGACGCTCTGCGCCGGGAGCTGCGACAGTGGTTGGCCGAGGGGCTGATCGAGGAGGATCAGGCCCGGCGTATTCTGTCCCGTTATGGCACGGGACTGGAAACCAGCGGCGACTCCCTGGGGACGAGGGTGTTGACCGCCTGCGCGCTGCTGTTCATCGGCCTGGCACTGCTGCTGGTGGTGTCCGCCCACTGGGACGGCCTGCCCCGGGGCGTGCGCTTCGCCGGTCTGCTGGCCCTCACCGTGGCCGCCAACGGAGTCGGGTTGTGGCGCTGGGGGCGTCATGGCGAAGGGGGCGGCTGGCTGTTTCTCGGCGCCGTCTGCTATGGCGCCTCGATCATGCTGGTGGGGCAGATGTACCATCTCGGCGAGCATTTTCCCAACGGCGTGCTGCTGTGGATGATCGGCACGCTGCCGGTGGCGTTTTTCTCCCGGCGTTTGCTGGTGACGCTGCTGCTGGTGGCGCTCACTGCCGTATGGATGGTGATGGAAACCCCGTTCTCGCCGCCCTGGGCCGGGATCCTGTTTCTCGGCGTGGCGGGTTGGCTGGCCTGGCGCCGTCATGCCAATGTGGTGATGCTGCCGGTGCTGGCGACGCTGGCGCTGTGGCTCAATCTGATGCTGTCCTGGGTGTTCCATACCGATTTCGGGCCTCATTGGCGGGCCGGCCACCTGACGTTCAACCTTGCCCTGCTGGTGCTCGCCCAGGTGCTCTGCCAACGGCTGGAACGGCGTCACGATTCCCGCTGGGCCCCTTTGCCGTGGCTGGGACGGTTGTCGTTGCTGGTGTTGCTGCCGCTGACGTTCGAGGGGCTCTGGAAAGACTATTTGCACAGCCATTGGGGCTGGCTGGATCCGGGATTGTGGGCGGCGCTGCCGTTGCTGTTGGCGGCGATCGCGCTCAACCCCCGGGGCATCCTGCCCTGGCTGGCGCTGGCCGGGCTGGTACTGGGGCATGGTTGGGGGCGGCCGGAGCAGAGCCTGTACTGGACCGTGGCCGCCAATCTGGTGGTCCTGCTGGTGGCCATGGCCTGGATACGTGAGGGGCTGCTGCGCACCGACCCGCGCCGGTTCTTTGCCGGTCTGGGCACGCTGGCGGTGTTGGCGATACTGCGTTACCTCGATCTGATCGGGGATTACCTGGGCGCGGCTTTGTTGTTCCTGGTCATGGCCGCCATTCTCTACGGCGGTGCCCGTTATTGGCGCCGGCGCGGTCCGGAGGTGGCCCATGACTAGGCGCTGGCGGTTACGCGCCCTGGTGGCGGCGGTTTTGTTGCAGGTAGTGGTGCTGCTGGGCCTGCTGGGCTACGCGCGCTATCCGGTCTGGTTTGGCAAGGAGGTGGTGCTGCGTACCGTGCCGGTGGATCCCCGCGATCTGTTGCGCGGTAACTATGCCCGGTTGCGCTATGACATCAGCGAGGCGCCGATGCCGGAGGTGGGGGTGCCGAAAGTAGGGCGGGAGGTGTATGTGCAACTGCACCGGAAAGGTCAGGTATGGAAAGCGGTGGAGACCCGTTACTCACCGCCGCCGGGGGATTTCATTCGTGGCCGCATCCGCGCCGTGCGGGTGGGCTCGGTGACGGTGGAATACGGCATTGAAGCCTATTTCGCGCCCAAGGATAAGGCGCTGGAACTGGAACGGCGGCTGCGCCAGGGAGGTCTGGCGCGGGTGCGTATTGCCACTGACGGGCGCGCCGCCCTGGTATCCGTGGAGGACACCGGAGCGGACTCTGTTCAGGGAGCCGGAGAGCGGCCCTGATCAGCCGCCGAGGACCTTGGTGAGGAAGCCGCTTTCCTTGGCGATGGTCTGGGTGAACGGGTCCAGCGCGTGCAGGCGTTCCTTATGGGCGGCCAGGTTCGGGTAGGACTCGACGCCTTCGCCGGCATGCTGGAAATTCACCAGCTGACTGGCCACCGCGATGTCGGCGATGGTCAGACGTTCACCAACGAAGTAGGTCTTGCCTTCCAGTTCACGGTCCAGGTATTCGAGCAGTGGCGGAACCGCTCCCTGCAACGCTTTTTGTGCCGCGGCTTCATCCGCGTCCTTGCCCATCAGACGCCGTACCACCCGATTGAAGAACACACCGAAGGTGCAGTTGACCCCCAGCTCGTAGTCGCCGAATTTCTCGAACCACAGGGCGCGGGCGTACTCGTAGGGATCCTCCGGGTAGAGAGACGGTTCCGGGTGTGTCTTTTCCAGGAAAGCGCAGATCACCCCGGAGTCGGCGAGAATCTGGCCGTCGTAATCCAGTGCCGGGATGCGCCCCAGCGGGTTGAGATCCCGATACCAGTCCGGCGCGTTGCGCGGGTCCACGTTGACGGTCTCATGTTCCACGCCTTTGAGGGCCAGTACCACGCGGGTTTTGCGCACGAACGGCGACAGCATGGCGCCATACAGTTTGATGGTCATTGGGGTCTCCCGGTTTTCGTTGTCGGATTGGGTGGGCCGGAGCCCGTGCCTGCCGCCGCGGGCGGAGTTGAAAAAGTCCCGCGGCCGGCTGCAACAGGCATATAGCAGTGTCGAGGAAGGGTCAACAGGGGACCGCCCGGTCAGGTGAAAACCGTCGGAATCGCCGAGATTGGACGGATTATGAACGAACGGTGTCGACCAGGGGAATTTCTCCTTGACGCTACCGGCCCGGGTTTCTAGACTACGCGCCGCTTGACAGGGCAGTCCCGCAAGGGGATTGGCCAGCAAGTCCGGGTCCCCTTCGTCTAGTGGCCTAGGACACCGCCCTTTCACGGCGGTAACAGTGGTTCGACTCCCCTAGGGGACGCCACTCTTTCGTTCAGGCGAAGCAGTGACAAGCGGGAATAGCTCAGCTGGTAGAGCACAACCTTGCCAAGGTTGGGGTCGCGAGTTCGAATCTCGTTTCCCGCTCCATTTTCCTTTCGGGATTCATAAAGCATTGTTGCGCTGCCCCCGGCTTTCTGTTTGGTTGGGATCGCGAGCTGGAGCGCCAGACATCGCCGATATGCCTGGTCGCTATTCAGTAGGACTTACTCCTCACTCATCAAGGCTTCAATATCCCAGAGGGCACAGCGCTTCCGCACTAGCGGATCGTCCGCTTTCAGGTCGCTCACGCGAATAAGCCCGCGACAATAATCTTCCTGTGATAACTGCTTGCCGATGTAGATGGCCGGCACGGAAAACAGGACGAAAAGCGCCAGACCGGGCAACATGGTCCAGAAAATAATGCCGATCAGGCCGTCGATGCTTACTCCGTTATCCAGACGTCGTGCAATAACTGGCCAGACAATCTTCCAGCACCACCAGAGCATCGCCAGCAACCCCAATGGCAGCAGGATATACAGAGAGGCGTTGTAGGCAATAAGCAGTGCGTCGCGGGTCAATGAGAAGGCTCTCTATTCCAGCGTTGAAAGCAGTGGAGACTCTCGCAGGGTATAACACCCCGGCCACCGGAGGAATCCACGCTGGGGGTTACACACAAATCTGTAGCAATGCAATACTGTCACGGGGTGAACGATTTCGGTAAACAGTCTCACGGGAATGCGAGAGTCATGGGCGCCGTTTCGTTTGCAACGCATGAGTCGGACTCCACCTGGAAAGATGGCAAGGATGCGATATGCGTTCTTACATGGATTGATGGATCAGCGGAGCACCTGAATGAAGAAAATTCAATGACGAGTCCCCGCTTCTCTGGCGTTCTTCGCAAGCTGTGCGATCTTTTCGGATTGACTGAAGACACGCCACCGGTGTTAGACCGACCCGCCGACCTCGAATTGCCCTGGGCTCCGGGGAAGGGAAATGCCATTCAGGACACGCTGGACGGCATTGGTTTTCCCTGGCGGGCAAGTGGCCAGGAACTCATTGACCGCTTTGGTCTGGTTCGTCATCCTGCCTACGACTGGGAGCAAAGCCCGATCACGCCTTGCCCATTGGCACTCGACGGCTTGCTCTATCCCATATCTCCGCAAATATTCAGGGCGCCGTCTCGCCACCACGTGCCCCTATGGTTCAGCGGGGATGTATGGATCAAAAATGACCCGCTTGCCAACCTTCGTCATGCGCACCGCCGGATCACTGAGCTGCTGGGCCCGGCCCCGATCGGGGTGCGTAACAATACGATCTCGTCGATCTGGCGCGCCGGCCCGGCCCGTATTTCGCTCACTGTCTGGCCGCCAAAGCTGCAACCCCCGGGGTGGAATCGGAATGTTCCGGCCCATGAGCGGGACCGGCGACTGAAAACGGCCTGCTCGATTCTTATCGAGCCTGGCTATCGTCGCCCGATGAGTGTGCGGGAGAGAGAATGGCTGGGGTCTTTTACGCCTCTTGACGAGGTGCGAGGCATGGTGTCGGCGTCAACACTGAAGGCACTGTGGGCCAGCATCCCTGATGGCTACAGCCAGGATTTTGTCTGTCTGCCGCCGCTGGATCAGGATGATTTCCTGGGCCGGATAGGCTTGTCGTCGGACCATGAGGCCTTGATTGTTTGTGCGAAACAACTGCATATCGTACCGGTCGAGCGTATTGTCGCGCTCCGTCTTCAAAAGCTCAGACCCGCCAAGGGAGGCGGTGGCGCCTTCCTGGTCCTGCTCTTTCATGCCGCGCCTGGCGTGGAGCGAACATTGGGTATTTCCGAATCCTTCGGTGACATGGACGTACTGGACGATCTCGCTTCCCTTCTCAGCAACACCCTGAACCTTCCGCTGCGGGTGCCGGAACCGCAATACGATTGTTGAGCGCTCCGCCAGTTCCAGCCGGCGCTGCTCCAGACAACAATGAAAGGGAAAGGTTGCTACCAGCCGGAGGGACGCGTCGCGGTCCACTTTCTTCCGCGCATAGCCGCGACTCAAATAGGGGTTGTTGTTCGGGTAGGGTGGATTGTTCCAACACATACCGGTACAGGTCCATGATCTGACCGTGGATGGCGAACACTTCGTGGACCATGCCATGGTAGGGCAAATTTCCGCTGGAGTGGCCACACGCGCGGTCCGCCTCCATCAGCGCGTGTTTGCCGTAGTCATAGAGTAAGGTGAATAGTGCCTTGGGGCCGTCTCGGCTTCAGACCCTTCCACCAGTTTTGCCAACAGTGTTTCGTGGCGTTTCAGGTAAGCAAGCCGAGCCCCGGTTCTCTGGGCTGTTTGCTGTCGTAACCTGCTGCACTGCCTTGGCCAGTTGGCGGTGAGCGTTCCCGGTCCAGTCAACCATTGATTTGGTGGAGGTGATGTTCATGGTGGCTCCCTGACGTGGCCGTGGCCCGGCGAAGACTATTCGCCTTTCTTCAACGGCGCTATCAGCACCGGGCGCTGCGCGGCTTCGCACACTTCGGTGGCGGTGGTGCCGATCAGCTTGCTTTCCAGCCATCCCTGACCGTGCTTGCCGATGATGATCAGGGTAGCATCCCGTTCCGAAGCGATGCGCACTATGGTCTCCGCGGGGGAACCTTTTGGGGTCAGCACGCTGATCTGTTCCGGCTTGCCGGGCAGATAATCGCGAATGTGGTTCAACGCGGCGGCGGCCATCACTGGCAGGGCGGGGGTGTTAATCAGGCCATCCGGGGTTAGCACGGTTAACAGATCGATGCGGGTGGCTTCGGTGGATAACTCGCGGATAAGGTTTTCCGCGCCACTGGCGTATCGGGACAAATCCGTCGCCAGCAGCACTTGATTCAGCGCCGGTGTGACTGGCGGAGCCCCCTCGGTGCCGGTGTCTTCCGCATCCGGAGCAACCCATTCCAGAAACAACGACAGCGTGGTCTTGCGGATCAGATCGCGGGCGACGCTGCCCAGAAACAGAGTGCTGGCCCGGCTGTGTGCCCGTGACCCAACGAGCAGCAGGTCCGCGTCGAATTCACCGGCGATGGCCAGCAATTCATCCGCCACCAGTCCGGAAATCCGCACGCAGACGGTTACCTCAAGGCCCGCTTTCTTGAGCGGCTTGGCGCAACGTTCCAGCCATTCCCGGTAATTTTCGCCGTGGTCGTAGGCGGCGAACTGGTTATAACTGACTCGCACCACATGGGCCAGGATCACTTTCTTGATGCCCCAGGTGCTCAGGTCCGTGAGGCGTGCCAGCGTGGCGGGAGCGGCGGGCGATTGGTCCAGGGCGACGAGTGCGGTGGTGAACATGGAACCTCCTCCCGAATGGAATGGCGGGGCTGTTGACGGCGCCACCGTGAACATTCACGGGGCCACGCTCCAAAAGTACGCCGGTGGATGGAAGGTGAATTGATCCTGATCAAAGTCCCGGCCGCCTCCTGTTCCCGACAAGACGTTGGCTGCTGCCGGTCCAGCGATCAATATGCTTGGTGCGTTCAACCACATCCGTTTACTATTGGGCAGGCGCGGTTGCGCACCAAACCCGTTATCACCAATCGGCTTTCACAAACAGGGCAGGGACCGAATGAAATCCACATGGATCAGGTGGCTGGTGGGGATTCTGTTCGGTCTGGTTATCGGACGGGTCAGTTTTGGCATTGTCGCGCCCTTCCTTTCTCCCGTTCTTGGCGCCGAGCCTGATTGGTTGGCCGAGGACCCCACGGCATTTCATTATGTGATCATCGCGGCGCTGGTGATCCAGTTGCTGGTGGCCATTGCCATCGCCGTATGGTTGGCGCGGATCACCGTGATGAAACGCCTGATTGGCTGGGGGCTCGTGGCACTGGGCGCGGTATTGTTGATGAACATCGTCTCCACGCTGCTGTTTTCGGGGCTGAACCTCGGCGCCCTGATCAACCCGGGCTCCCGGGCGGAAAGCGATGCCTCCACCGCGTTCTGGTTCTGGCTGCTGGCCATGGCACTGCCTTACACGGTGATCGGCGCGGCCGGGCTGATCGTCGGCGGTATTCTGTTGCGCAAGACGCGCTGAACGCGGATCTGATAGGGAAAAGGGGAATCCGGGATGACGCAAAGGAAATTGCCGGCGGTGGCGGCCGCCATGTTGATGGCGCTGTCCACTATTGGCAGCGCGGATAGGGCGGCGGCACTGGACCGCTACGTGAGCCAGTATCCATGGGATGACGTCGATGGCGTGTCCTTCCTGGATGCGCCCTCGGTGAAAGCCGCGGTCACCACGGCGGTGGATGACCCCGGGATTCGCCAGGCCCTCCTGGTCGAGACCCGGGATGCGGTCGCCGGGAAAATCCTGGCGACGGACCATGGCCTGCTGATGCATGCCTTCGACCCCGCCAGTGGCGGTGACGTTAACTGGGCGTTGCTGATTTCACCGCGGGGCGGGTCGGCGGCGGCCTGTTTCTCCACCGGAGTTGAGCCGGGCGTGCGTGGCGCGGATTGGTATATGGAGGGAGCGCGTATCGCCACCCGGTACGAGCCTTGCCCCTCCGAAGCGGACCAGATCCCGGCGGCGATTCGGGCAAGGGTGGCGCCCGCCACGGAGCCGGGGGCTCTGCAATGGGCGGTCTGCTACGGCTATCCGAAAATGGCCTCCGGTGAGGCGGGGGCTGTCATCAAAGGCGACCATCACTGCGTTATCCCCGCCGACAGTGAGATCCTGAACCTGGTTGACGCGGCTTGCCAGGAGGACGCCCTCTGTAAAGTGGAAGCGATGGTGCTGGCGGACCCCCGGCGGGAACGGCGGGAGATTCGTCAGGTGTTGTCTGTTCAGAAGATCGATGACGTGCCCGATCCGGCGGAGCCGTACCGGCGACGGGCGGGCCGATTCCATGACGGGGTTTACGCGCGCGAGGACGGAGGCTGTGAACGTGGCGGCGCTGACGAGCGGGTGTCCCTGGATCTGTCACGACCGGCCGGCGGTGCGCTGCAGTGGTTCGACCAGTATTGCGCCGTGCTCGCGGCCGGGGGAGAAACACCCGCGCCCGGTGAATTCCAAAGCACCCTGCAACTGCGTTGCGGCGACGGCCCGGATCAGGACACCGCCTTGCGTGATGGTGCCACGGGGAGAGAGACCACCGCCGTGTTGCGCCATGAGCATGGCCGCGCCATCAGCATTGACGGCGATGCTCTGGTGCGCTGTCCGATCCGGCGCGCCGACACACCGCGATGGTGGATTCAGAGAGCCCCGTTCAACGGGCGCTATCCGTCAGACTAGACGGCGAACGCTGGCGGGTCGAGGAAACGCCGGGCTGTCCCGGCCAGCCCGGCCCTGCTCGCCGATGGCATCGTTTCAGCGTTGCCTGGCCTGGGCTACCAGGGCCGCCAGTGCCAGCCCCGCGCCCAACAGGCAGGTCAGGCTCCAGCCACCATGGGCCCAGGCCAGGCCACTGAGCGCGGAACCCAGGGCGCCGCCGACGAAGAACAGGCCTACGAACAGGGCGTTGATCCGTCCACGCACGCTATCTGGTTCAATCAAATTGATCACGCGCCGGCCCAGGGTTTGATCACCCGTAACACCGACATCCAGTAGCACCGCGCTGAAGGCCAGCAGACCCAGCCCGGGCCAGAACGGCAGCGCCCCGTTGCCGGCTCGGGCTGCGATCAGAAAGGCGGCGATGACCATCAAATGACTGGCCACGGTGCCGGGGCGAGTACCGCCACGGTCGCCCAGGCGGCCGAACCAGGGCGTGGCCAGGGCGCCGGTGACACCGACCAGAGCAAACAGGGCGACCTCCTTGTAGTCCAATTGAAACGGCGGCCGCACCAGACGCAGGGCCACGGTGGTCCAGAACAGACTGAACGTGGCCATCACCAGGGCTGCGGTCAGTGCCCGTTGGCGCAGTACCGGCTGCTCGCGCAGTAGTTCCCAGAGGGACAGAAGCAGTGCCGGATAGCGTTGCGGGTTGCCCGGATGGCGGCGGGGCAGGGCGCGGTAGAGCGCGGCCCAGAGCAGTAACATCAAGGTCGCGTTGCAGAGATAAAAAGCGCGCCACTGGTACAGATCGGCGATCAGGCTGGCCATGGGCCGGGACAGCAGAATGCCGAACATCAGGCCGGACATGACATTGCCGATGGTCCGCCCGCGTTGCGCCGCTGGCGCCATGGACGCGGCCAGCGGCACCAGCACCTGGATCGCCGAGCAACTCAGCCCCAGCACCACCAGCGCGACCAGCAACAGGGGCGCGTTGGGTGCCACCGAGCAGAGGCTGGCGGCGATGATGGCAATCAATAGCAGACGCAGCACCAGGGCACGGTTTTCCAGACGGTCAGCCAGCGGCACCAGCAACAACAGCCCGGCGGCGTAGCCGGCCAGCGGTGCCATGGCAACCAGTCCCTGCTGGCTTTGCGACAGCCCCAGTGAGCCGCCAATCATCCCCACCAGCGTTTGTGGCGCGAACAGATTAGTGACAATGATGCCCACCGCCACGGCGAACAACAGGGTAAGACGGCCGGTGATCGGCGTCGTCACCGTCGCCGTTGCCGTGGGAAGGTCCTTGTCCAAATGCGATGCCCCTGATCCCGGAAGCGTCAACCATAGCGGCGGCGCAAAGCCGGTATCAATGTACCAATACGCATGGTTGGCATGCGTCCCGGGCATGTCGGCCGCTGGTTATATGTAATAAGGTCTCCACCGGAGGTGCAGAAAAGAACCTCAGGCTCTAAGATGGTCCGGATAGTCAGGAAAAGGCCCCAACCCCGACCATGGCCCGATTACATCCGCGTTTATTGCACGCCCTGAATCTGTTGCCGACGGACCGGCCGGTGCATTTGTTGACCCGCCATTCGGTTCGCGAGCTGGCCAAGAACGGGTTTGCGGATTACCGGCTGCCGTTGACGCCGGAAGGCATTGAACTGGCCCGGGATTGGGGAGGGCAGTTGGCGCGCCCGGTGTCGGCGTTTTATTCCAGCCCGGTGGGGCGTTGCGTGGACACCGCCAAGGCCATGGCCGAGGGGGCGCTGCGTGCTGGCTTGATCGATCGCCCCATGGATGTGCTCACCGACAACACGCTGGTGGAACCGGGTTGCTATGTGCAGGACATGAACCGGGTGGGGCCCACCTTTCTCAAGATGGGCGCCATGCGATTCCTCAATCGCCATTTGCAGAATCCATTCGAGGGCATGCTGTCGCCGGCGGAGGGGTGTGCCAAACTGGCCAGCTATCTGCGTGACCGGGAACCGGACAGCGGCGAACTGGCGGTTCACGTGACCCATGACACCATTCTCGCGGTGTTGGTGGCGGAGCTGGAAGGGCGGCGCTCCATCAACCAGGACGATTGGCCCTGGATGATGGAAGGCCTCTGGGTCTGGTTCCAGGACGGCGGTATGCACTGGGTGTGGCGCGGCGAGCGCGGCCGTCGCGCGCTGCGCGCCTCCGCTTGATTTTGTCTTCGGCTACCCCCAATTAAGCTGGATTGGGCAACCGTCCGTTGCTGTGATCGCGTTATGGTGCGGCAGCCGGGGCGGGCGGTTATATCCTGATTGGGGGCACCCGGCACCGTCCTGTTTGTCCGCCACGCATCGATGAGTAAAGCATTCGGTTTAAAACCGTTTTCCGCCCCAGACCGGAAAGAGAGGTGATTTTTGTCGGCCTTGAGCATTCGTAATCTGACCAAAACCTACAGCAACGGTGTCCAGGCGCTCAAGGGCATCGACCTGACCGTTGAAAAAGGCGAATTCTTCGCATTGCTGGGTCCCAATGGCGCCGGCAAATCCACCACCATCGGCATTGTCAGTTCCCTGGTGAACAAAAGTGGCGGCGACGTCGAGATCTTCGGCCACTCGCTGGACCGGGAGCGGGCGCTGGCGAAAAAGAAGATCGGCGTGGTGCCGCAGGAATTCAATTTCAATCAATTCGAGAAAGTGTACGACATCGTCGTCACCCAGGCCGGGTTCTACGGCATCCCCATCGCCGAGGCCAGACGGCAGGCGGAGAAATATCTGCGACAGCTTGGCTTGTGGGAGAAACGCCAGTCCGCCGCGCGCATGCTCTCCGGGGGTATGAAGCGCCGCTTGATGATCGCCCGCGCGCTGGTGCATGAACCGGAGCTGCTGATCCTGGATGAACCCACCGCCGGCGTCGACATCGAGTTGCGCCGCTCCATGTGGGATTTTCTCATCGGCCTGAACGAACAGGGCCGCACCATCATTCTCACCACCCACTATCTGGAAGAGGCGGAGTCGCTGTGCCGGCGCATCGCCATCATCGACCATGGGGTGATCGTCGAGAATACGGATATGCGATCGTTGCTGGAGAAACTGCAGGTGGAGACCTTCGTGCTCGACCTGCAACGGCCGTTGCAAAGCGCGCCGGAATTATGCGGTTTTCACGTGCGCCTGCGTGACGCCGCCACCCTGGAAGTGGATGTGCCCAAAACCGAAAGTCTCAATCGCCTGTTCGGCGCCCTGGCGGAACAGGACATTCAGGTGCTGAGCATGCGTAACAAAGCCAACCGGCTGGAGGAATTGTTCGTGCGACTGGTGGAACGCAACGCGGATCTTGCCGGCAAGGAGGCCGCCTCGTGAGTTTTACCGAACAGTGGGTGGCGTTTCTCACCCTGGTGACCAAGGAAATTCGCCGTTTCGTGCGCATCTGGCCGCAGACTTTGCTGCCCCCGGCGATCACCATGTCCCTGTATTTCGTTATCTTTGGCAACCTGGTGGGCAGCCGCATCGGCGACATGGGCGGCTTCGATTACATGCAGTACATCGTCCCTGGTCTGATCATGATGAGCGTGATCCAGAACAGCTACGGCAACGTGGTCAGTTCGTTCTTTTCCACCAAGTTCCAGCATTCCATCGAGGAAATGATGGTGTCGCCAATGCCGGCCCACGTCATCCTCACCGGTTACATGGTGGGAGGGATCGCGCGGGGCTTGATGGTCGGTGGCATCGTCACCGTGCTGAGTCTGTTCTTCACCCACCTGACTCTCCAGCACGCCTGGATCACGCTGTCGGTGGTGGTGATGACGGCGGCGTTGTTCTCTCTCGGTGGTTTCATCAACGCGGTGTTCGCCCGTAACTTCGATGACATCAGCATTATTCCCAATTTCGTGCTGACGCCGCTGACCTATCTGGGCGGAGTGTTCTATTCGCTGGAGCTGCTACCGGATTTCTGGCGCGCGGTGACCCTGGCCAACCCCATCGTCTACATGGTCAACGCCTTCCGTTACGGTATCCTGGGGGTCAGCGACGTCAATGTGTACACCTCCTTGGGGACCATCGCGCTGTTCGTGCTGGGGTTCTATATTCTGGCCCTGTGGCTGCTGCGGCGTGGCACCGGTATTCGCGCCTGAGACAAGACCGATGAGCTATCTGAAAGACGCCCCGCTGGGGCAAACCAGTGACTACGTGGACCAATACGCACCGGAACTGCTGTATCCGGTGCCCCGGGCGCTGGCGCGGGAAAGCCTGGCCCTGGAAAACGGCGCCCTGCCGTTCCAGGGCGAGGACCTGTGGACCGGCTACGAGCTGTCCTGGTTGGACCAGGGCGGCAAACCCCGGGTGGCGCTGGCGGAAATCCGGGTGCCGTGTACCTCGGACAACATCATCGAATCCAAGTCGCTGAAGCTGTACCTGAACTCGTTCGCCAACAGCCGCTATACCGACGCCGATGCGGTACGGGAAATCATCACCGCCGATCTGGGCAAGGTGGCTGGAGAAAAGGTGACGGTACGGATTCTGTCTCTGGGGGACGCCGCGGCGCAACCGGTCTGGCATGGCGACGGCGTCTGCGTGGATGAACTGGACCTGACCATCGATACCTTCGCGTACGACGCGGCTCTGCTCACCGCCGGCACCGGCGAGGACCATCAGGGCGAGCTCTATTCGCACCTGCTGCGCAGCCATTGCCCGGTGACCAATCAGCCGGACTGGGGCACCGTGGTGGTACGTTATGAAGGTAGGCCCATCGATCCGGCGGGTTTTCTGCGCTATGTGGTCTCCCTGCGCAACCACCAGGGCTTCCATGAGCAGATCGTCGAGCAGATGTTCGTCGACCTGCAACGCCAATGCGCCCCCGCCAAACTCTCCGTCCTCGGCCGCTTCACCCGCCGCGGCGGTCTCGACATCAACCCGTTCCGCAGCAACTTCGAACCGGCGCCGGAGAACCTCCGGACAATAAGACAGTGAAATAAGGCAGTGAATAGTGAAGAGTTAAAAGTGAACAGTTAAAAAAGAGGGCTTGCGTATCCGCAACCCTCACCCTTTCCTTCACTATTCACTATTCACTATTCACTATTCACTGCTTTTTATGTTCCCAACGGCCACCCCACCGTGATCCAGACGCCGAGCAGGATCGACCAGCCCAGCAGCAGCGTGAGGCTGTAGGGCAGCATTAGCGCGATCAGGGTGCCGACGCCGGTGTCCGCCTGGTAGCGGCGGGCGAAGCCCAACACCAGGGCGAAGTAGGGCATCAGTGGGGTGATGATATTGGTGCTGGAATCGCCTACCCGATAGGCGGCCTGAGTGGCTTCCGGGTCGATACCGAGCAGCATCAGCATGGGGATGAACACCGGCGCCAGAATCGACCATTTGGCCGAGGCGCTGCCGATCAGCAGATTGATGGTGGTGCTCATCAACACGAACAGCAATAGCAGCAATACCGTGGGCAAGGACAGCGTGCCCAGCCAGGCGGCGCCGCGAATGGCAAGCACCAGTCCCAGTTGGCTGTAGTTGAACCAGGCCACGAACTGGGCGGCGAAGAACATCAGTACCAGATAACCGGCCATGGACGCCATGGTGGTTTCCATGGCGGTGATGACATCACCGGCGGAGCGGAATGCGCCGCTGACGCGGCCGTAGACCACGCCGCAGGCGGCGGCCACCAGCGCGATCAACACCACGATGCTGGACATGAACGGGGATTGCAGCAGAGAACCGGTGTCCGCATCACGCAGCGGCGCGCCCGACGGCAGCCCCAGCCAGGCCAGAAACGCCAGCCCGAGAATCAGCGTAACCAGGGTCCAGATCGCCGCGCGCCGGTGCAGGCGCGGCTGCTCGTCCCGGCTGCTCCCGTCCATCGTGCCGGCGGTCAGCCGGGGTTCGACAAAGCGCACCGTCACCAGGGTCACCAGCGCGGTCACCAGTACCGTGGAAACGATAATGAACCAGTAATTGCCGGCGGCGCTGACGTCGCGCTGGGGATCGATGATGTGCGCCGCTTCGGTGGAAATCCCGGCCAGCACCGCGTCCACCGGGCCCAGCAACAGATTGGCGCTGTAGCCGCCGGACACCGCCGCGAAAGCGGTGGCGATACCGGCCAGCGGGGAACGGCCGGCCAGTTGGAACAACAACCCGGCCAGCGGGATCAGCACCACATAGCCGGCATCGAAGGCGATACTGGACATGACGCCGGCGAACGCCACCGTGGCCACCAGCGTACGGTGGGACGCCCGGCGTACCAGCGCCGCCAGGCTGCCGCCCAGTAGACCGGAATGCTCGGCGATGCCCAGGCCAAGCATCGCCACCAGCACCACGCCCAGGGGGGCGAAACCGGTGAAGTTGCTGACCATGTGGCTGAACAGGTACCGCAAGCCCTCGCTATCAAGCAGCGAACGCACCACGATTTCCGTTTGCTCTTGAGGGTGGAAGGCGTTGGTGCCCAGCGCCGCCAGGATCGCACTCAGAGGCAGCATCAGCAGGCACAGCCAAACGAACAGAAGGGTGGGGTGGGGCAGCCGGTTGCCCAGCCGTTCCAGGCGGCTCAACCAGCCCGCCGATGCAGAAATCGCCATAGTCGCTCCCGGTGGTGTCCCTTTGTCCGGGTTGGAGAGCTCAGAGACGGAGCTGCTCCTGTACCCGCCGCGCCGCCCGCCCCATGAATTCCAGTACCCGGGGACGCTCCCGATGATGCAGGCGGCCGGAGTCCAGGTGCAGCACGAAGCCTTCCGCTTCGAAGTCCAGGGACACCGGTTTGTTGTCTTTCAAGTCCGTGGCCGAACGGGCCAATGTCCCGAGTATGCGTTTTTTGTCGAAATTGTGAATACGCTCGAGGTCCATATGCAAGGCGAACCCCTCGGTTTCGGCACTGACATAACGGCTTCGGGATCCGGCGTGGCGCTTCAGATCGCGGGCTTCGTAGACCGGAATCGGGCGGCTGAAGCCCTTGGCGCTGATGTCGCCGACGCTGCGACATTGAATCCGTTCCCGCACCAGTTCATGGGTGGATTCGGAAATCAGCACCTGGCCCGGACGGCAGGCGGATTCCAGCCGGCTGGCCAGATTCACATCGGTGCCGAGAATGGTGTAGTCCATGCGGCTATCGGTACCGAAGTTGCCGACCGTGACATAGCCGGTGTTGATGCCGATACGGATCTCCAGCGGCTGCTTGATGCCCTCGTGCTTCCAGCGCTGACGCAGCAGCCGCATATGGCGCTGCATCTCGATGGCCATGGCCACGCAGCGGAAGGCGTCTTCCTGGGCGCCTTCGCTTTTCGGGTCGCCGAAGAACACCATCACCGCGTCACCGATGAATTTGTCGATGGTACCGCCATGACGCAAAGCAATGCGGGTCATCTCGCTCAGGTAGGTATTGAGCATGGCGGTCAGCGTGTCCAGAGGCAGTTCCTCGGAGATCGCGCTGAACCCCTTGATGTCGGAGAAAAACACGGTGAGGCGTTTGCGCCGGGTTTCCAGTTTGGCGTCCCGTTTGCCGGTGAACAGCGACCCCCAGATCTGCGGTGGCAGATACTTGGCCAGTTTGCGCGACATATTCAGCGCCTGCCGCTGCTGCTCGCGCACTTGCTGCTGTGCCAGGCGCAGATACCGGGTCTGGCGCTGCGCGAAGAAGGCGCTGGCCCCCATGTACACCGCCAGCCCCAGCAGGGCGAGGATAATCAAGGATAACGGAGCCTGTGGTACCGGCTCGAAAGCGGGATCCAGCAGATAGAACAGAGCGCCGCCGACGCCCGCGCCCAGCGCGGTCATCACCACGCTGCCCAGCCAGGGACGCCAGCCCCCATGGCTCATGGCGTTGGCGTGCACAATGGCCAGCAACGCCAGACTGGGCACCACCGCGAACCATAAACAGGCACAGGCGAAACCAATGCACAGAGCGTCCGTCTGCAACAACGCCTGCGACAGCGTGGTCGCCGCCACACCGCGTTTTTCCGCCACCATCGCCAACAACTGGATCAGCAACGGATAGGCCAGCAGCGGCGCCACCGCCCACAATAAAGAGAAGGGATAGACCTGCAGGCCGATACCCGCCCCGAGCATGCCGCTGGCAACCAGAAACGCCAGTATCCGGGTCAGATGGGTTTGCCGGCGGGTCTGTTCCTTCAGATCCAGGAACTGGCGTGATGACAGGGCGGGGTCAGCCATGGACGGTGTCGATCCCGACCGGAAGCAAAGAAAATACCGCGAGAGCGGCGGCGGCACGGCGCATGGTTGACTCCTTGTCCTGGGGATAACCGAAGAGCTTATTAGAATTTTTTATAAGAAAAAAGAATGATTTTTGCCGGCGGACAAACGGCCGCCTCTGCCGCTTGCCCTGGTGGCGTCTCCGCGCCACGAGGCTACAATGGCGCTCTTATTAAAAAAGGAGATTGCATGGATACCCTCACTGCCTTGACCACGCGGGTGTCAGTGCCGCGGCTGACCGATCCCGGCCCCAGCGATGAGCAGATCGACCTGCTGCTGCGTGCCGCGATCCGGGCACCGGACCACGGCATGCTGCGACCCTGGCGATTCATCGTGCTGCGTGGTGACCGGCGTGAGCGGTTGGCGGACATCATGGAAAAACACGCCGCCGAGACCGTCGCCGAAGCGGACCCGTGCACCCTCGCCAATGCCCGCAACAAAGCACTGCGCGCACCGGCGGTGATCGTGGTGGCGGCGGAAGTGACCGAAGGCCACAAAGTGCCGGTCTGGGAGCAGGTGCTGGCGGCTGGCGCGGCGGCCCAGAACATCATGCTTGCCGCCCATGCGCTGGGTATCGGCGCCATGTGGCGTACCGGCGCCATCGCCGAGGACGCGGCGGTGAAGCGGCGTCTGGGCTTCGCCGACAAGGATCAGGTGGTGGCGTTCATTTACCTGGGTACGCCGGCCGGCGCGCTCAAGACCGTGCCGGACGAAACGCCGGATCGGTATGTACGGGAGCTGCCCGATGACTGATCTCACGGCCCTGGCCGGAAAAGTTCGCGCGGCGATCCCGCTGACCCGTCACCTGGCGTTCGAGTACCTGGATTTCGATGGCGAACAGCTGCGGTTGCGGGCACCACTGGCGCCCAACCATAACGACAAGGGTACCTTTTTCGCCGGCAGCCAGGCGGCGCTGGTGACCCTGGCGGGCTGGTCACTGACCTCGGTGCTGGCGGAACGGATCCTGCCGGATCAGAAGGTGGACGTGGTGGCGGTCACCTCGTCGCTGGACTATTTGCTGCCACTCGACATCGATATGGTGATCACCGCCGAATCCGAAGCCGCTGACCGGGAACGTTTCCGCGAGCGGCTGCAACGGCGCGGCAAGGCGTCGCTGCGCATTATGGCGCGGGCGGACAATGAACAGGGGCAGCCGGTCTGCCAGTATCAGGGCACCTTTCTTGCCCGGATACTGAAACCATGACCCTGGATACTTCCGCGTTGCTCTATCTGCTCGGCTTCGGTAGCTGGGCGTTGTTTCTGCTCTTCGCCCTGGTCGCCGGCCGCGGGCTACAAGTGATGTCCGGCCGCCGACGTGCCGATGCTTTCCCGCCGTATCACTATGAGCCGGCGGAATTTCTCAGCCGTCTCTCGCGCGCCTATCAGAACACCCTGGAACTGCTCGGTGTGGTGATTGTCATTGCCGGCGCGGCGATGGTTGTTGGCAACGACCTGGCCGGCCGGCTGCTGCCCTGGATTCTCGCCGCCCGTATCGGTCAGAGCCTGGTTCATCTGCTCGGGGTGAACCACTGGCTGGTGCAGATCCGCTTCGCCTTTTTACTGGTGCAGATGGTGCTGCTGGCCTGGCTGGCGGTGGATACCTTTCCGATCCTTTGTGATCTGATTAAACCCTGAACAGTCGCCCTCCCAACCCTTGCCTAACCCGCGCCCCTCCGGTACTCTACGCGCCCTCAGCCTACGGGCTGGGACGACAAAGAGTTTCCCCGGTGAGGTGTCCGAGTGGCCGAAGGAGCACGCCTGGAAAGTGTGTATACGGAAACGTATCGAGGGTTCGAATCCCTCCCTCACCGCCAAATAAAGAGCCCCGCGTAAGCGGGGCTTTTTATTTGGTGGTCGTGGGCGGCTTTGATAAGGGCCCTCCGGTTCGACCAGCCGGCCTTGGCCGGCGCAGGACGTCGCCCTTGGGCGACGGGGCGAAGCCCCGAGCGTCAGCGAGTCAATCCCTCCCTCACCGCCAAATTAAAGCCCTGATTTTTCAGGGCTTTTTTCGTTTTGGGCCGATCACTGGGGCAAAATTGGGGCAGAATCGCCGTTTCCCAGTCCGCCGCCGGACGCTCTAAACCTGATCATTTCCGAAACCATCCCCGCCATGCTCCGGGTGTCATTGAAGTGGCACGAACCCAGGGGAGGGCGAAGGCTGCCGTCCGTCGGCCACCCGGCGAGTTTTCGGGGAGAGTAGGGGTGCCGGGTTACTTGTTGTCTCCCTTGTCCTCTTTCGACGCCGCGGTTTTCAGTGCCGCATAGGCAAAGCCGATTAGCAGACCGGTGGGAATCAGGCGCCACATTTCATCGAAACCAAAGAAGAACCAGGCGGCGAGGATAACGGCGGCGAGGCCGAGAAGCAGGGCGACAAGTCGGGAGGCGGACACGGTGCTCTCATGAATCGGTAGTGGACGGAGCCGCAGAGGCTAGCCGAGAGGCGGGGGCAAAGCAAACCGGAAGCCGGGGCTTCCGGTTTGTCCGCGATGGTGCTCAGGCGCGGTAGGCGTAAGCCTCCTGGGAAATTCCGCCGTAGCCGTAGGCGGCGGCGCGGCAGTCGACGATGTGGATGTTGGAATGGGGGTGCACATCGCCGAGCAGCTGGCACATTTCCTTGAAAGCGAGCGCCTGGTAGTCCGCTTTCTGTCGCTTGGTATTGGTCTCGTCGGTGATGGTGACCACCAGCCGGAAGGAATCCTGATTCAGTTCGGCCAGTGAGCGCCCGCCGATGAACCATTGCTCCCGGGGGAGATAGCGGATTTGCACCATGGTGCGTTGCACTTCCTTGTCCAGTACCCGGCAGGTCAGGGTAGTGAGCGCTTGGGCGATACGTCGGGCCTGTTCGGGGTCGGGGTCGGGGCCAGCGGACAGGGTCAGATCAATCCCGGGCATGACTCGGGTCTCCATCGAGTGAGGTTTCAGGGGTGAGCAGAAGGCAGGTTAGAACAGATTTGGTCATCCGAATAACGGGAATATAAGATACTGTCCATCGGCCAGACCGATGGCTGGCGCAAGCTTGGAAGAATGCGTGGTGAAACGCTTTGATCTGGAGTTGCTGAACACCCTGGTGACGGCGGTGGAACAGGGCAGCCTGTCGGCGGCGGTGCCGATCCTGTGCCGTTCTCAGTCCACCCTTAGTGAGCAGGTGAGAAAGTTGGAGCAACAGTGCGGTGTGCCGCTGCTGGTGCGTGGCAAGCAGGGGGTGGTGCCGACACCGGCGGGAGAGCGGCTGGTCGACCATGCCCGCAAGCTGCTGGCGCTGAACGACACCGCCTATCAGGACATGCAGGGCCTGCTGCTGGCGGGGGACGTGCGGTTGGCGATCACCGATTATTTCCGGCCGGACTGGGTGCCCACCTTGCTGCGTCGCATCCGTGGCCGCTATCCGCGCCTGCGTTTGCATGTGGCGATTCTGAAGAGCGCCCTGATCGAGCAGGAAGTGACGGCGCGGGAATACGATCTGGGCATTTCCATGGTGCTGCCTGACGTGGTGCCGGAGTCCTTCGCTGATGCCGGACAACGACGGCTGTTGCGCCGTGAGCCCTTATGCTGGGTGGCCCATTCTTCTCTTGAGCTGACGTCCTCCGAACCGGTGCCGATAGTGGCGCTGCCGGCCAGCTGTGCCTTGCATCGGTACACGATGGGCATGCTGGAATCCCACCGGCGACCCTATTACATCGCCCATTCGGCGTCCGGCGTGGCGGGTATGCACCTGGCGTTGTCCGCGGGGCTCGGCGTTGCTTGCCTGAACGCCTCGGCGGTACCCGAGGGGCTGACACGGATCGCTGGCGCGCTCAACCTGCCCCGGCTGCCGCCGGTCCGTTTTCATATGACCTCGTCGACGCCGGCGGTGTCGGCGCTGGTGGCCGAGGTGCGCGGCATGTTGGCGCGATCCGCGCGCTGAAGGCCTCCCTGACCTGGTGTCAGGGGGACGCGTCCCAGGGGTATTCAAGCTGCATCGCGACCACCCGGGCGGTGCCTTGGCCATAGCGTTGACGGATCTCACGCAGGGTCTGGTCCAGTACTCCAGCCGGCGGCTGTTGTGCCGGCGGCGGCAGGCGCTGAGACCGTGGCCAGTCCCGCCGCACCTGATCGGCGAGCAGGCGGATGCCGCCGCGGCTGGCCACGCTGGCGCTGGCGGCGAAGGTGATCGCTGTGGAGCGATAGGTGCGCGACCAGGCGTCCAGAGTCAGGGCCAGGGACACTTCGTCCACGCCGTCGCGCAACGGCATGGCCCATTGGTCCCGGTTCCAGAACGCCAGGGTGTTGCCGATCACGGTGAGCGCGAATGGGCGGGTGAAGGTGAAGGGGCGGCTGTCGTGGCGTGCGTCCCAGCGGCTCACGCCGAGGCCCTCGGCAACCCGCCGGGCCCGGTCGGTACCGGCGATCGCCTCGATCAGTGTCAGCATCATCGGCATGGAGGCGGTGATGCCGGTGGTGGTGGCCACGCCCTGGTCGACCACGAAACGGCGATTCGGGACATAACGCACGGACGGGCTCCGCTGCAGCAGCGCCTCGAGATAGTACCAGTGTGTGGTGGCCCTTTTGCCATCCAGCAGCCCGGCGGCGCCCAACACTTTGGCGCCGGCGCAGACGCCGATGATGATCGCGCCGCTCCGCGCTTGCTGTTGAATCCAACGTAGCGCGACCGGATCGTCATCGCGGGTCATGGCGGGCACCACCACATAGTCGGCGCCGTTCGGGTAGCGCAGGTCGAAATCAGCGATGGTGGCCTGCGGTTCCAGTTTCAGTGCCGGATAGAGCCGCATCGGGCCGGGGCCGGTGGCCAGCGCCACCACATCCGCCACGTCGGCACGCTTCAGGATACCGTAGCTGGTCAGGTAATCGTTGGTTTCGGTGGCGTCATTGATGCCGATGATGGCGATCAGGGGGCGCGCGCGTTTCGGTGGCGCCAGAGCCCGGAGTGTGGCGTCGATTTCCTGCCGGGCGATCGGTGGCTGCGGGCTGGCGGCCGGTGTCGGTGGCAGGGACAGCAACCCGCCTCCGGCCAGGATAAGAAACAAACCGGCGGCGCCAAGGCCGCCCCATAACCCAAGTCGCCGAGTCATCGTGCCGTCTCCCATGGGATTGTTTGATCTTTACCCTAGACCGGCTAGGCTTTGTCTGAAATGTCATAAAACAGGCAAAAACCGCCATGATGCGAACCATTGCGGTGGTTATCCATACCGGTTTTCAGGTGTTGGACGCCACTGGCCCGGCCACGGCGTTCGAGATCGCCGAAAGGTTTTGCCCCGGTAGCTATCGGTTGCGCTGGCTGGCGCCGGAGGCAGGAGCCGTGATCAGTTCGTCCGGGGTCAGCGTGATGGCCGAACCGCTGGATGCCGGCCCTTTCGATACCGTCCTGGTGGCGGGGGGCGAGATCGTGCGCTCGCCGTCGGCGGTCGGGGCGCTGATCGGCTGGCTCGCCGGCGTGAGGGCGCGGCGTATCACCAGTGTGTGTTCCGGTGCCTTTCTGCTGGCGGAAGCCGGTTTGCTGGACGGGCGTCGCGCTACCACGCATTGGGAAGGGTGTGACGCGTTTCGTCGGCGCTATCCGCGGGTGCGGTTGGACACGGAATGCATCTTTATCAGAGATGGCCACATCTGGAGCTCGGCGGGTATTTCCGCCGGCATTGATCTGGCCCTGGCCTTGATCGAGGACGACCTGGGGGAGGAGCCGGCGCGTCGTACCGCGCAACAACTGGTGGTGCATCACCGCAGGCCGGGAGGGCAGTCGCAGTTCTCGGCGCTGGTGTCGCTGGGTGGGCGCAGCGGCCGTTTCGCTGAACTGATCCAGTGGATGCGCTTGCATCTGGCGGAGCCGTTGACGGTGGAACGTCTGGCCGAACGCGCCGCCATGAGCCCCCGGCACTTTGCCCGCGGCTTCATGGCGGAAACCGGAGTAACGCCGGCGAAAGCAGTGGAGCGTCTGCGCCTGGAAGTGGCGCGTAACGCGGTGGAAACGGGGTTCGCGTCGTTCGAACGGATCGCCGAGGAAGCCGGATTCAAGGATCCCGGGCGTATGCGCAGGGCTTTTCTGCGCGCTTTTGAACTGCCGCCCCAGGCGTTGAGGCGATCGGCAAGGCAGCGGCGTCACTGAGGACGCCGCGGCGGTTCGCTATTGTTCAAGCGTCCAGGTTCAAGCGTCCAGTTTGTCCAGAAAGGTTTTGAGATGCTGGTTGACCTGGTCCGGCGCTTCCATCTGGATCCAGTGCCCGATGCCGTCGAGGATGATGATATCGGTGAGATCATCCATCTGCGAGGGCATGCGCTCCAGCGCCTTGGCGGCGAATTGGATCACCGGATCCTCCTCGCCGCCAATGAACAGGGCGGTGGGCTGGATTCGTTGGCGGCCGTCGGCGTGCTGTTCTTCCCAGGAGGCGTCCATGGCCCGGTACCAGTTGATGGGGCCGGTCAGGCCGCTGTGCTCGAAACGCTGCACATAGACATCCAGGTCCGCCTCGCTCATCCAGGCCGGTTGCGGCCCTTTGGGCGGCTGCAGGATGTCGAGGAAACCGGTGACCGGCTTGGCGGCACGATGTTTCTCCCGCATGCCGGGGCCGGACAACGCGTGGTACATGCGACGCAGGAAATCCCGTACATCCGCTTCCAGCTCCCGCTCCGGGATTTCCGGTTGCTGAAAATACAGCTGATAGAAAAAGCGCTCGCCGAAGGCTTGACGCATTTGCTCGGTGGGATGACGGGGACCGATCCCGGGGTAGGGCACCGACAGACCCACCACCGCCCGCACCCGCCGGGGATTCTCGCGGGCCACCTGCCAGGCGAGGGCGCAACCCCAGTCATGACCGATGACCACCGCCTGCTCGGCGCCAAAAGCATCGAGTATGCCCATGACGTCCTTGACCAGTTCGCTCTGCCGATAGGCCATCGGCTCCTTGGGCGCGTCACTGTAACCGTAGCCGCGCAGATCCGGTACCAGAACGTGGTAGCCCAGCTCGGCGAGAAAGGGGGCCTGATAACGCCAGGAGTACCCGCATTCGGGGAACCCGTGCAACAGGATAATGGCGGGGCGGCCCCGTTCACCATACTCACCGACGTGGAAGGTGAGACCATTTGCTTCCACGCGCTGTTCTGTAGCGTTTGCCATGTTGAAATGCTGCCTGCTGTTATTGGAATGGGGGCGCGGCTGGTTCCGGCCCGACAGAATCGACAGCATACCGTGCCGAATGGGCGGAACAAAACAAAAACGCCGGGTGTTCCGCCCTAGGCTATTGCGCCTGAAACAAACCGGCGGTGATCAGACCATCGGCGATGGTATCGGCGAATTTTTCCGCGCCGGCTTCCAGACCGCGTTGATTCGCCGTCACCGTGGTGCCTTGCCAGACAATCGCCTGCTGCGCCACATCCCAGAAATCGGTGCGGGTCACATATAGCGTTTCAGTAATAAAAAAGTCCGGACCGAAGGTCTCCGGTTGCATGGTCAGGCCGGCGGTGACCGGCGCCTGGGAGGAGACTCCGCCCCCCACATGCAGGTCCTCGACTTTTTTATCGAGTAAATGAATCGCCACGGCACTGTCGAAGCCTTCGTCACGCATGCGCTGTGCCAGATAATCACGGCTTTTGCCTTCAATGCCTTTGTGGCCGTAGACATCCAGAGCCGCGTGGGCGTCGATACCCCGGTCGCGCAGCCGGTCGACGATGGCATGCTCCAACAGGGGCCGTATTTCATGGTCCACCAGCAGGCCCACCACCACCGATTGATAGGGGGGCCGCGCCGCCTTCTCGGTGTCGGGCTTCACGTCCACCAGTCTGGTGTTGCTGTACACCGAGAGACAACCGCTCAACAACATCAACAGCAGAGCGGGAAGGGCGTATTTCCTTGCTTTCATTGGTTTTCCTCTTGCTTGCCGGCAACCGCGGGCCACCGGCTTCCTTGTGAAACGGATCAGAAAGTCACGCTGGTGCTCAGTGCCACGTAATCACGATCGGAGACAGTGCTGTAGGCCTGATCATTATAGGTGGTGTAAGACAGCGTGGTGGTGCTGTTGCCATAATCGAACCCCAGCGACAGACCCAGCGAGCGCTGGTCTTCCTGCAGGGAATCATCGCTGGCGTAGCCGTCCACGCCGTGGCGGAATGACAAGCCCGGGGTCACGGTGACCGGGCCGAGCAGGTTGGCGTAGGTGGATTTCACCGACACCTGGTAACCCCAACTGAAATCGGTTACGTAACCTTTGTCGCCGGGGTCGCCCACTCCGTACTGGGTGTGGCGGCGGAAACGCATTTCGCTGGTGCCCGGCAGATCCGGAATCCATTCAAAGGCGGTTTGCAGGGACACGACGGTTTTTTGCGCCTTGAGAAGTTCGGGGATTACCGTGGTGAAGGTGAACTCGGCCCGTTGGATGTCGAATTCCCGGTAGCCGTGGACCACTTCGCCGTTTGCCACTGCGTTGATGTAATCCTGGGTGCCCGGGGGCACTTTGGCGTTGTTGCCGCCCAGGGTACTGTTGGCGGTTTGCGAAGTGAGGTCCGAGGTATTGATCTGGATCGGCATGTCCTTCAGGTAGCTCAGATTCATGGACAGATTGCCGATCCCGGCGAAGGTCTTGTCCGCGGTCAGACCAAAGACCTTGATGTCTTCCGGGTACTCATAAAAGTAGTGTACGCGGTTGAACGGCGACGGTTGTGGGCTGGGCGTATCCAGTTTACGGGTGGAGTAGATCGGCAAACGCATGTGATAGTTGAAATAGTAGGCGCCGACCTTGGCCTTGGCTTTAGCGAACTGGTAGTCGAACTTGAAGCCGTACTGACCGTCGTCGCGAGCGTCGTCGTCTCCCTCCCGCACGAAATACAATCCCTGTTCCTTGGCGTCCTGGCTCGGTAGCGGTGTGCCACCGGAGAAGGTGCCGTTACAACCGATGGCGGTGTTGTCCAGGGAAGAATAGAAAGTGCCGCAGCCGTCCAGCACGGCTTTCTCCCAGTCATACTGATAGAACGCCTTGGCGGAAAGCTGCTCGAATGGGCTGAATTCCAGACTCACCATGCCGGATGGAATCAGATACTCCTGATAGCCAGAACCCGGACGGTGCAGCGCGGCCAGATCCACCGCGTTCAAGGACGACAGTGAGCCGCGCGAGTACATACTACGGCCCCACAGCAGAAATTGATCTCCGACTTTTACCGACAGCGGGTGGCCGTTCAAATCAAAGTTGCCGTACACGTAGGCTTCCTGAACATTACCGCCGGAGAATCGCGCGCGCCGGTCGAAGTCATCGTCGTTGAGGGGGGTATCCGGTTGGTAGCCGTTGGGGAAATGGCCGTGGGGGACGTCCTGTTCCTTGAGGATGTAGTCGTACCAGGCCTTGGCGCTGATCACCGCGCCGTAATCCCGGTATTTGAAGTCGAAGCGGCCGAACAGCTGCGCCACGCCGTTGACCAGGTCGCCGGCGTCGTAATTCATGTTGCCGTCGTCGGCCACCGCCGAATTGGTTTGGCCGCCACCGGGCACGTCCGGGGCGAACAGCAGGTCCTTGTTGGCGGACTGCACCCGCATGGCGGTACCGAGGGCGCCCTTCACCGTCCAGGCGACACCGGCGTCCTCGTTCAGTTGGTTTTCTCCGGCCCAGGACGGCAGGCACAGGGGCAGGGTGCCAAGGGCGCAAGCCGCCCCGGCCAGGACTGTTATCCTCATTGTATTTCGCTCTCCGCTGGGGACCGGTCGAATGGTCCCTGATCGTTACTGTTTTTCTCTTGGTGTCACGACAAGCCGGGCTGTTCCGACCAACGGCGAAAACCGGACGACGTCACCGTCCGCACCGCGTGAACGATCCTTCGAAGTGGAGGCCGGTACCGGACAGGGCACCGGGGCTGGCCATTTCGGCCATGGCAGTCATCCGGCAAGATTGGGACGATCCGCATGGCACCGGAAATGGAGCAGGCAGGCGTTGTTCTTTTGGTTTGGCCGCCGTCCATGGCGGAGTGTTCTTGTAAATCAGTGTTTTAAAAAACGCCGGGAGTGATTCTTCACGTCACCGATGTGACCGCCCGGAGGGCGATCGCCATGGAGGGCGGCCGCATAAAACGATGCGCGGGCATTCAACCCGCCGCCGCCGTGAGGGTCAATAAGGGAAAGCGGGTTGAAATGGTTTAAAAGTGATCAGTGATGGCGGAATCTGCTCAAAAAATGCTCAAAAAGAGAAAAAAATAACAGACATGTATACCTTTTCTCCCCTGGTGTTACTTTGCGTAACGTCTCGGCGTCCGGTGGGGAGCGGCCGGGTAAGCCGGAAAGGCCTTTCATGGTACGGCCGTGCCACGGAAAAGCAAAGGCGAGGATCAGACAGGGTGAAGGCTGTTACTGTTTGTGGGAAAAAAAGTAACACGCCGAAAAAAAAGAGGCTGGTCTGCCGCGTAAAGGCGGTAAATTCGCCGAAACATAAAAAGTTTCGTTCAAAAAAACAGCAGCGCTGCTGTCTCCGTTCACTGTGACCAAACAGTCATCGGCGACAATGGGGCTGGGCGGGCTTGGGGATGACGGTTTTCACCGTATTTCTATCGGTTTTGGTGGTGGACGGAGTACAGCGCATTACTTTAAGAATAGAGGTGGAATTAGAAGAAAGATGAAGGAAAAACAGCAACTTAGTGTTCGTAAATTGGATATGCGATGGGGCTGGACAGGTAAAAAAACTTAGGAACATACTTAACGGCATGGCCGCTTTCGCCGGCCCTGACAGAAACATTGGAATTACATTGAATGCCTCCTTGGCATCATTCAAAGGAACGTCCCCGGCCTGTGAAACGGAAGGATGTTCCACGAAAGTGGATCGTCGCCTACTCGCGGCGATGAAATAAAACGGCAAAACAACAACAAAGTGGAGAGCCTAAATGTTGAAGTCCGTTCGTACCCTCGTCACCGCCTCCTTGCTGCTGGCAGGCACCGCTGTTAGCGCCGCGGAGACGGTGAAACTCGCTTTGATCGACCCGCTCACCGGTCCCATGGCCGCCGCCGGCCAACCGGCGTTCGAACACCTCAAGCTTGAAGCCGAACGCATCAATGCCAATGGCGGCCTGAACGGTGCCAAACTGGAAATCGTCGGTTTGGATAACAAAGTGAACCCGCAGGAGAGCCTGGTACAACTGCAGAAGGCCATCAATGATGGTATCCAGCTGGTGACCCAGGGCAACGGTTCCTCCGTCGCGTCCGCGCTGATTACCTCCGTGGAGAAACACAACCGCCGCAACCCGGGCGAGGAAGTGTTGTACCTGAACTACGCGGCGGTGGATCCGGCGTTCACCAATGATCGCTGCTCCTACTGGCACTTCCGCTTCGATGCCAACGCGGACATGAAAATGAACGCGTTGACCAACTATATCGCCAGTAATAAGGACATTCACAAAGTCTATCTGATCAACCAGGACTACAGCTTCGGTCACGCGGTGTCCAAGTCCGCTCAGGAAATGCTGAAGCAGAAGCGCCCGGACATCGAAATCGTCGGCAATGACTTCCATCCGCTGGCCAAGGTCAAGGACTTCACTCCGTATGTGTCCAAGATCCAGGCTTCCGGCGCCGACGCGGTGATTTCCGGTAACTGGGGTCAGGACATCACCTTGCTGGTGAAAGCCGCCGCCGAATTCGGTCTGAAAGCGCCGTTCTACACCTACTATGGTGCCAGCTCCGGCGTGGTGACCCAGTTGGGTGACAAGGGTGTGGACCGCATCTATCAGATCAACGAGTACTACGGCGATTTCGAAGATCCGGAGATGGCCCAGCGTCAGGTGGAAATGTATGAAAAAACCGGTTGGGACTTCTACTACCTGCGTTTGAGCACCATGCTCGACATGCTCAAGGCGGCCGCCGATAAAGCCGGTTCCACCGATCCGAAGGATCTGGCCAAGGCGCTGGAAGGACTGAGCATCGAAACGCCCACCGGTGAAGTGACCATGCGGGCCGAGGATCACCAGATCCAACTGCCGATGTTCATTTCCGTAATGCAAGACGGCATGAAATACGGCGCGGAAGGCACCGACTACAACTTCCACAAGGTGGCCGAGATCGCTCGTGAGGACGTGACCCTGCCCACCACTTGCCGCATGCGCCGCCCCAACTAAAGGCGGCCATGACTCCTTGTTGATGCAGTAAGGGCAGCGGAGATTCCGCTGCCCCGGGAGCCTGCTCATGCTCGAAATTATCCTCTTTTCGCTGCTGAACGGTATTTTGTACGGCCTTTTGCTGTTCATGCTGTCCAGCGGTCTCACCCTGATCTTCTCCATGATGGGGGTGCTCAACTTCGCCCATGCCAGCTTCTATATGCTGGGCGCCTATTTTGCCTACACCCTGGGTATGCACACCGGATTCTGGCCGGCTCTGATCCTGGCCCCCATTCTGGTGGGCGTTGTGGGCAGCGTGGTGGAACGTTTCGGTCTGCGCCGCGTGCACGCCAACGGTCACGTAGCCGAGCTATTGTTTACCTTCGGTCTGGCCTATGTCATTGACGAACTGGTGCAACTCACCTGGGGTACGGTGGCGGTGCCGTACCGCGAGCCGGAATACCTGCGTGAGCCCTTGTTTACTCTGTTCGGTACGGACTACTCCATTTTCCGCGGCGTGGTCATTCTGATTTCCATTTTGATGTTCGTCGCCCTCTGGTACCTGCTGAAGAAAACCCGGGTTGGCATGATGATCCGCGCCGCCCTCACTCATGGCGCCATGGTCGGACATCTGGGCCATAACGTACCGCGGCTGTTCATGCTGGTGTTCGGCTTCGGCTGTGCGCTTGCCGGGCTTGCCGGTGTTATCGGTGGTCCTCTGCTGGCCACGGAACCGGGTATGGCGGCCACTCTGGGCCCGATTGTCTTCGTGGTGGTCGTGGTGGGCGGCATGGGTTCGCTGCCCGGGGCGTTCTACGCCTCTTTGCTGATTGGCCTGCTGCAGACGTTCTTCGTGGCCATTGACGCTTCCATTGCCGACATTCTCGGTATCTTCGGATTGCAGATCGACCCGTATGGCGAAGTGGCGCGCATCACCCTGGCCAACCTGGCTCCGATGACTCCTTTCATTCTGCTGGTGCTGATTCTGATCTTCCGGCCCCGCGGTCTGATGGGGGAGCTTGAACCATGAGTGACGACATGACTGCTACCATGATCCGCTCCAATAACCGTTTTTCTCTGCGCGGGCTGGTGCCGTGGCTGGTGTTCGCCGCGGTGCTGTTGATCCTGCCTTTCATCTTTACCGATGGCTTCAGCTTCACGCTGATGAACGCTATCGGTATCAATATTGTTTTCGCGCTGTCCTACAACATGCTGTTGGGGCAGGGCGGTATGTTGTCCTTTGGTCATGCGGTATTTTTTGGCCTTGGCAGCTATGCCGCCATGCACGCGATGATCGCCATTGACGACGCCTCCTATGCGGGAGAGGGATTCTGGGCGCACGTGCCAGTGGTGGCCATGCCGCTGATCGGCATGATCGGCGGTGGCCTGGTGGCCTTGATTCTGGGCTGGCCGTTCTGCCGCCGTGCCGGTACCGCCTTTGCCATGATCACGCTCGGGCTCGGCGAGATGATCGCCGCCGCCGGCCAGATGTTCCCCTCCGTGTTCGGTGGTGAGGCGGGCATCTACGGTAATCGCATGGTCGGACCGCAATGGTTCGGTCTGGAGCTGGCACAGGCAGCGGATGTGTACTGGTTCATCGCGTTCTGGACCTTCGCCGCGGTTCTGGCCATGTGGGCTTTCACCCGCACGCCGCTGGGGCGTATGTCCAACGCGGTGCGGGATAACCCGGACCGGATGCAGTTCATCGGCTACCAACCACGCAATATCCGCTTCCTGGTGTTCATCGCGTCCGGCTCCTTTGGCGGTCTTGCCGGCGGTATGGCGGCGGTGAATTACGAGATCATCACGCCGGAGTCGTTGGGGCTGATTCCTTCGGGGCTGGCTCTGCTGATGGCCGCCGTGGGCGGACTGGGTGTGTTTTACGGTCCGATCGTCGGCGCGGTGCTGGTAACGCTGATGAACTCGTTGCTGAGCGATTACTCGGACGCCTCGATTTTGTATGTGGGGCTGATTTTCCTGGCCATCGTGATGTTCGCGCCGCGTGGTCTGGGCGGCGGTATCGAGCATGTTCGGACCGCTTACCGTGAAGGCCATTTGACGCGACGTCTGCCGGGCTGGCTCGGAGGTGCCGTAGCGGTCTTGTTGATCGCGCTAGGGTTGATCATTGCCATCGAGCTGATGTTCGCCGGCCATGGTGGTGGCGATACCGTGAACGTCTTCGGCATGCAATTCCAGGCGGGTGGCATCACCGGCTGGCTGGCCGCCGTGGCGGCGTTGGTGATCGGCGTGCTGGTAATGCGGGCGACCAAGAAAAACCGGGAGGTGAACGCATGAGCGCCTTGACCATCAAGGGGCTGAAAAAGCAGTTCGGCCCCGCGGAAGTAATCTGTGGCGTGGACCTGGAAGTGGAGAAAAACGAGGTCCACGCTGTTATCGGCCCCAACGGTGCCGGTAAATCCACGTTCTTCAATCTGCTGTCCGGCGCTTTTCCTCCCACCAGTGGAGAAATTCAGCTGTTCGGGGAACGCATCGACGGCCTGTCGCCGGAGAAGATTCAGCAACGGGGGCTGGCGCGTTCGTTCCAGGTGAGCAACGTATTTGTCAATCTCAGTGTGTTTGAGAATTTGCGTTGCGCCTGCTTCAAGCAAAGCCATGCCGGCTACGTTTTCTGGCGCCCGGCGGCGCGGGTACGAGAAGCCAATCGGCGTGCCGAGGAAGTGCTGGAAATGATTGGTCTGCAAGCACTGCGTGACGTGCCGGCCGGCTCTCTGCCGTATGCCAGCCAGCGGGCGCTGGAAATCGGCATGACCATCGCCTGCGATGCCCCGGTGGTATTACTGGATGAGCCCACCGCGGGGATGAGTAATAGCGAAACCGCCCAGGCCATCAAGTTGATCCGTCAGGTGGCCGAAGGCCGGACCCTGATGATCGTGGAACACGATATGGGGGTGGTGTTCGAACTGGCCGACCGTATCTCGGTTCTGGTGTACGGCAAAATCATCGCCACCGGCAAACCGGAGGACATCCGTAACGATCCCAAAGTACGGGAAGCCTATCTTGGCGAGGAGGCGGCATGATGCTGGAAGTCAACGATCTGCACGCTTACTACGGCAAAAGTCACATCCTCAACGGGGTGAATTTCCATCTCAACGAAGGCGAAGTGGTGTCGCTGCTGGGGCGAAATGGCGTTGGCCGTTCCACCACGGTGAAATCGATCATGGGCGAAGTGCCGCCGCAGGGATCGATCCGTTTCCGGGGCAAGGAAATCGCCGGCCTGCCCAGCCATGCCATCGCCCGCCGCGGGTTGGGGTATGTGCCGGAGGACCGGGATATTTTCCCCACCCTGACGGTTCGCCAGAATCTGGAGCTGGGCATAAAGAATCCGCGCAAACCAGGCAAATGGAAGGTTCAGCAGATGCTGGATATGTTCCCCAACCTGGCGCGCCGCGCGGACTCTCCAGCCGGAGTGCTCTCCGGCGGGGAAAAGCAGATGCTGACCATGTGCCGCACGCTGATGGGTGACCCGGAGCTGATGATGATCGACGAACCCACCGAAGGGTTGGCACCGTTGATCGTCAAGCAAATCGGTGAATTGATCAGTGACATCGCCAACGCCGGTGTGTCCATTCTGCTGGTGGAACAGAAACTCTCCATCGCCATGGATATTTCACACCGGGTGCTGGTAATGGGCCACGGCCAGATCGTTTTCGAGGGTACGCCGGAAGAACTGCGTGCCGATGAGGCGATCCGCAAGGAGTGGCTCGAAGTATGAATTTCGATGGCGGCCCTGGTCGCCATCGCTACCCTTTACGCATTCCATTGAGCTTTGAGCTGACCCGTCCTCTGGACGGGTTTTTTTGTCACGGTTCAGAGAAAAAGTGGTTGTTCTCAACGAAGCGGCTGAACCGCCTCACGGCTCTCCACGAAAAACCTCCGCTCGTCGCGCGCCTGACCTGAACTCACCGGTAGATCGGCTATTCGCACCTTTTCAGGCCTCCTGGGGCGCGAAAAGATGGTTGAGCGTCAGGAAAAGACGGTGCGGATGTTCTTCCCACATGCCTCCATCCACCCTGCCGGTGAAGGCTCGCCTCGAACGTGCCCGGTAATCACCGGCTTTCCCAGACGTAAAGACACGCTGCCCATGGAGCGCGTGCAGGCTTTTTTTCGGGAGACATACAATGAATAACCAACCCTGGCTGAAGTCCTACCCCCCGGGCGTGCGTTGGGACGCCGAAATCACCCCCAAAGCGGTACAGCGGATCCTGGCTGATGCGGTGGCTAATCACCCGGAGCAACCCGCGATCGACTTTATGGGGCGAAACATGAACTACCGCGAGCTCGGCGCGTTGACCGATCGGGTCGCCGCCGGGCTGCAGAAGCTCGGTGTCGGGCCGGGCGTTCATGTCGGCCTGTTCCTGCCCAACACGCCACATTACCTGGTCTGCCTTTTTGGCGTACTGCAAGCCGGCGGCACGGTGGTGAACTATTCGCCGCTCGACGCCGCCAATGTGCTCAAGCACAAGATCGAGGACAGCCAGACCGATTTTCTCATTACGCTGGATATGGCTGCTCTATACCCGCAGATGGCCGCCATGCTGGGCACGACACGGCTGAAAACGTTGATTGTCGGCAATCTGGCGGAAATGGCGGGTGCCCCGGAGCAGGTGGCGGCGGCGATGGCCGCCAGGGGAGAGACCGTGGCTATTCCCGCCGATGGGCGGCATATGTGCTTCGCCGAGCTGGTCGATAACGATGGCTGGTACCGGGCCCACGGCATCGACGATCCGCGCGAGACTCTCGCCATTCTGCAGTACACGGGGGGTACCACGGGGCTGCCCAAGGGGGCGATGCTGACACACGGTAATTTGTCCTCGGCGGTGGAGCAGGTGGTCACCACCGGACTGGGCACGCCGCCGATGTTCGAGATGGGCAAGGAACGCGTGCTCGCGGTGCTGCCGCCTTTCCATATCTACGCGCTGACCGTCAACCTGCTGCTGGCCGTGCGCCTCGCGGCGGAAATCGTGCAGCATGTGCGCTTCGATCCGAAGACGGCGCTGCATGATATCACCGAGAAGAAGCTCACTTTTTTCTGTGGCGTGCCGACCATGTTCACCGCCGTCATCAACGATCCCGATGCCGCCCGCTATGACCTGCGTACGCTCAAGATGTGCAATTCGGGTGGCGCGCCGTTGCCAGTGGAGGTGGGAAATCGCTTCAACGCCATTACCGGCACCCGGCTGGCGGAAGGCTGGGGTATGACCGAAACCTCGCCGACCGGGACTTTCTCGCCCATTCCAGGCAAGCGCAAGGCCGGTTCCTGCGGCATTCCACATCCTGGCGTGACCATCAAAATGCTCGATCTGGACGACCCGACGCGCTACGTGCCGCTGGGTGAGAAAGGCGAGATCTGCATCCAGGGGCCCAATGTAATGAAGGGCTACTGGAACAAACCGGAGGCCACCGTCGAGAGCACTACCTTCGACGGCTTCTTCCGCACCGGCGACATCGGCTACATGGACGAGGACGGCTTCGTTTTCATCGTTGATCGCTGCAAGGACATGCTGTTGTGCAGTGGCTACAACGTCTATCCGCGTGTGCTTGAAGAAGCTATCTACCAACACCCCGCCGTTGCGGAAGTGGCTGTTATCGGCGTGCCGGATGAGTACCGGGGACAGTCTCCCAAGGCTTTTGTCACGCTCAAGCACGGCGCCAGTCCCTTCACGCTGGAACAGCTGCAGGTTTTCCTCAAGGACAAGCTGGGCAAGCATGAGATGGTGCACGGCCTGGAGATCCGTGAGGCACTGCCCAAGACCGCCGTGGGCAAGCTGTCGAAGAAAGATCTGGTTGATGAAGACGCCCGGCGCCGTGTCGCCGTGTGACGCCTGTCGAGCAGCCCAACAACGATAAAACGAAAGAACAAAAAGGGAGACCTGTCATGGCTCACCATGCTCCGGATCACAAGGCGCCCACCGTTCAGTACAGCCCACGGGATGAGGCGTTGTTTTCCAAAATCAGTTGGCGTCTGCTGCCACTGTTGATCGTCTGTTACATCATCGCCTTCCTCGACCGCGTTAATATCGGTTTTGCACAGTTACAGATGAAGGAGTCGCTGCCATTCAGTGATGCCGCCTACGCCTTTGGCGCGGGTGTCTTCTTTGTCGGTTACTTTCTGTTCGAGGTGCCCAGCAACCTGATTCTCGAGCGGATCGGCGCGCGTAAAACCCTGCTGCGTATTATGTTCTGCTGGGGCCTGGTCGCTTCGGCCATGATGTTTGTGCAAACCACCACGGTGTTCTATGTCCTGCGCTTCTTGCTGGGGGTCTTCGAGGCCGGTTTCTTTCCCGGCATCATTCTGTATCTGACCTATTGGTATCCGGGGCCGCGGCGTGGCAAGGCGATCGCCCTGTTCATGACCGGTGCCACTATCGCCTATCTGCTCGCGGGACCCATGTCGGGTGCCATCATGAAGTACATGGATGGTGTGATGGGGTATCGGGGTTGGCAGTGGCTGTTCGTCATGCAAGGCCTGCCCGCCACATTTCTCGGCGTTTTTGCTTTCTTTTATCTCAAGGACAAACCGGAAGACGCCAACTGGCTGTCCGCTGATGAAAAGTCCCGTTTGCGCCAACTGCTTGACGATGACGAGGCACAGGCCGGCCAGGGAACCTCGCACGGTTCATTTGGCACACTGCTGGCCAGCCCCCAGGTCTGGGTGATGTCGCTTGTGTATTTTTTGGTTCTGGGCGCCACTTACGTGATGGTGTTCTGGGCGCCGACACTGATCAAAAGCTGGGGCGTGAAGGATGTTTTCACCGTCGGTTTGCTTTCGTCCATCGGCCCGGCGATTACTGTCTTCGCCATGGTATTCATCGGGCGCAGCTCCGACAGGCATAACGAGCGGCGCCGGCATTTCATGTTCTGCTGCTCATTGTGTGCGATCGGTGCGGTCGTTCTCGTCTTCACTCAAGGCACGCTGGTGTTGTCGCTTCTGGGCCTGGTTATTCTCACGGTTGGCCAGTCGTCAGCGACGCCGCTGTTCTTTGCCGCCACCAGTGAGGTCATTCCCAAGAAGATCGCGGCCGGAGGTATCGCGCTGGTCAGCAGCCTGGGCAATCTGGGACCCGCGGTCATGCCCTCGGTGGTGTCTTTCGTCAACACCGCCACGGGGACGCCCAAGGCCTCGCTCTACCTGGTGGCGGGCTTCTGGCTGGTGGCCGGTCTTATTCTCATGGCGGTGGTGAAGACCAGGATTGTGGCGCGGCCGGCGCTCGCGACCACGTGATGCGGCCTTCCTGACGGGCTGAAAACGCCATTGCCAGCAGGCTGGTTCCCACGGCAATGGGCTACGAAGCCGCTGTGGGAGCGTGCTTGCAAGCGAATGGGCAACGGTCCGGGGGTATTCGCGGCCAAGGCCGCTTCCCACGGCAATGGGCTACGAAGCCGCTGTGGGAGCGTGCTTGCAAGCGAATGGGCAACGGTCCGGGGGCATTCGCGGCCAAGGCCGCTTCCCACGCTACTCCGTGGGAGATGCTATCTGGAGAAAGTAATGGTGGCGAAAAAAACCGCACCAGCGGCCCTCATGATGTGGTCGTGCCCGGGGAAGGGTACCCAGAGAGGGTAGGGGCACGGCCAACGCGGACGGCCGGTTGGGAGGCCGTCCAGGCTGGTGCGGTAAAACCGGGAATCCGGCGGCCGGGGAGGACCGCCGGAGAGTTATCGAGGGGATGGGATCAGAATACCTCGAACAGACCGGCGCCACCCATGCCGCCGCCGATGCACATGCTCACCACCACGTACTTGGCGCCGCGACGCTTACCTTCGATCAGCGCGTGGCCGACCATGCGGGCGCCGGACATGCCGTAGGGGTGGCCGATGGAGATGGCGCCGCCGTTGACGTTGTATTTTTCCGGGTCGATGCCCAGCTCGTCACGGCAGTACAGACACTGGCTGGCGAACGCTTCGTTCAGTTCCCACAGGCCGATGTCATCGATTTTCAGACCGAAGCGTTGCAGCAGCTTGGGAACGGCGAACACCGGACCAATGCCCATTTCGTTCGGATCGCAGCCGGCCACGGCCATGCCACGGTAGGCACCCAGCGGGGCCAGACCCAGACGCTCGGCTTCCTTGGCTTCCATCAGCACGCTGGCGCTGGCGCCGTCGGACAGTTGGGAGGCGTTACCGGCGGTGATGAAGCGGCCTTCGCTCACCTGCTGGCCATCCTTGAACACCGGCTGCAGTTTCTGCAGGTCTTCCAGTTTGGTTTGCGGACGGTTGCCCTCGTCCTTGGACAGGGTCACTTCCTGATCGGAAACCTCTTTGGTCTCCTTGTTCATGACCTTCATGATGGTGGTCATGGGCACGATTTCATCGTCGAACTTGCCGGCTTCCTGGGCGGCGGCGGTACGCATCTGGGACTGATAGGCGTATTCGTCCTGAGCTTCCCGGGAAACGTTGTAGCGGTCGGCGACGATCTCAGCGGTTTCCAGCATGGACATGTAGATGTCCGGGCGGTGTTCCTTCAACCATGGATCCGCGGCGCGGTAGCGGTTCTGCTTGTCGTTCTGCACCAGGGAGATGGATTCCAGGCCACCAGCCACGGCCACGTCCATGTTATCCACCATGATCTGCTTGGCGGCGGTGGCGATGGACATCAGGCCGGAGGAACACTGACGGTCCATGGTCATGGCGGAAACGGAGGTCGGCAGGCCAGCGCGCAGAGCGGCCTGGCGAGCCACGTTGCCACCGGTGCTGCCTTGCTGGAGGGCGGCGCCCATGATCACGTCCTGGATGGTTTCCGGATCGATCTTGGCGCGCTCCACGGCGTGCTTGATGGCATGGGCACCCAGCGCCTGGCCCTGGGTATCGTTGAAGGCACCCCGGTAGGCTTTGCCGATGGGGGTACGGGCGGTGGAAACAATGACAGCTTCTCTCATGATGGGCCTCGTTGCTCAAATAAAAGGGGGTTCAGGTTAGCCCAGTTTAATGCCTTTGGCCTGGGCGGCTTTGGTCAGGATCTTGGAGACATGTTCGCCGCCGTTGTGCATTTCACGGGCGTTGCTCATGTCCGCGAGTTCCTCGAAATGGGCGGCGATGGCGTCCGGCGTGCGCTCGCCTTCCCGCAGATAGATACCTTCACTCTCCATCAGACGCACGGTGGCGTAGCAGCCGGCGCCGGCCAGCAGGATGCGACGGTTGGGGGCCTGATCGCTGGCCAGGAACAATACCGCGGGAGTGATCTCGCTGGGTTCCAGCAGAGCCAGCACTTCCTTGGGCATCAGATCCTCGGTCATGCGGGTGGCGGCGGTGGGCGCCACGCAGTTGATCTTGATGTCGTACTTCTCGCCTTCCAGACAGAGGGTGTTCATCATTCCGGCCACGCCCATCTTGGCGGCGCCGTAGTTGGTCTGGCCGAAGTTGCCATACAGACCGGAGGTGGACGTGGTCATGATCACCCGGCCGTAGCCTTGTTCACGCATTACCGGCCAGACCGCGCGGGTGCAGATGGCGGAGCCGGTGAGATGCACGGCGATCACTTTGTCCCAGTCGCTCATTTCCATTTTCGCGAAGCTTTTGTCGCGCAGGATACCAGCGTTGTTGACCAGGATGTCGATGCGGCCCCACTGGTCCAGGGTCTGCTGGACCATGGCCTGCACCTGTTCCTTATTGGACACGTCGGCACCGTTGGCGATGGCTTCGCCGCCGGCTTCGACGATTTCCGCCACCACTTTTTCCGCGGCTTCGCTGGAGCCACCGGTGCCGTCGCGGGCGCCGCCGAAATCATTGACCACCACCTTGGCGCCCAGCCGGGCCAGTTCCAGCGCGTGGGAACGGCCCAGGCCGTTGGCGGCACCGGTGACGATCGCCACCCGGCCTTCAAAATTAATGCTCATCGATGTTCTCCTGATTTGTCCTGGTGCACCGGGTAAATGCGGCGCTTACCCCAACACCACCAGGCTCAGCCATTCGCAGGCGATGGCGGGCTTGTCCACGCCTTCGATCTCCACGGAGATGGCATAGCGGATCAACAACTGGTTGTCGCCCCGGGGTTCCACCTGGGCCAGTTTGAAGTGGCCGCGCACCTGGGAGCCGGAGCGTACCGGGTTGAGAAAACGGATCTTGTCGAACCCGTAGTTAATGCCCATCACCGTGCCTTGCACGCCGGGTACCACGTCCATGGCCATGGCGGACAGCAGGGACAGGCTGAGGAAACCGTGGGCGATGGTGCCGCCGAAAGGTGTTTCCTTGGCGGCCCGTTCCGGGTCGATGTGGATCCACTGCGGATCCTCGGTGAGGTCGGCGAATTGATCAATGCGTTCCTGGGATACCGGGAACCAGCGGGAGGTACCCAGATCCTCGCCCACCTTGGCCCGCAGTTGTTCGACGCTGAGTTTGTTGTTGAACATATTATTATCTCCTGATCGTCACTGGAGGAGCGGGCGTACCCGCTCCCATCCGGGCTCAATAACCGCCAAGCGTGGCGAAGCGGTCAGCGCAGAAGTTGGCGTCACCGAGGGTTTCGCCACCGGCGCGGGCCCGCTTCAGGAAGAAGCCGATATCGAACTCGTCGGTCATACCGATACCACCGTGCATCTGCACGCCTTCCTGACCGGCCAGCAGGGCGGTGCGGGCGGCTTTGCCCTTGGCGGCGAACACCTGGGCATCGGCGTTGTCGGCGTTGTTGTCGCAGGCATCCAGGGCCTGAAGCGCCAGCGCTTCGGTCATGGTGACATCGATCATCAACTGCGCGGCACGATGCTGCAATGCCTGGAAAGTACCGATCAGACGGCCGAACTGCTTGCGTTCCTTCAGGTAGCCCAGGGTGCGTTCGAACACCTCCCGGGACAGGCCCGCCAGTTCCGCGGCCAGTACCGCGCGGCCGGCGCGCAGAGCGGCCCGCAGAGCGGCGGCGCCGTCGGCCATGGGTTCGGCGTCAACGTTATCGAAGTGGATGCGGGCGGCGTTACGGCTGTCGGCCATGATGGTCCGCTCGATGGTGACGCCGGACGCTTTCGGGTCTACCAGGTAAAGGGCGATATCCTGGCCATCGGTGGCGGCGACCAGCAACAGGTCGGCCACGTGGCCGTCCAGGACCAGCAGTTTGTCGCCGCTGATCTTGCCGCCTTCATAACGGGTGCTCAGGTTGTCGGGACGATGCTTGGCGCCTTCGTCCACGGCCAGGGCCACCAGCGCGGTGCCTTCGGCGATGGCCGGTAGCCATTGGCTTTGCTGCTCGGCGGTGGCGCCGGTGCTCAGCGCGGTGGCGCCCAATACCGCGGTGGACAGGAACGGAGTCACCGAGAGATTGCGGCCGATTTCCTGGGCCACCAGGCCGGCGCCGACCAGGCCAAAGGCGATGCCGCCATGTTCCTCGGGCACCAGAATGCCGGTCAGGCCAGCTTCCACCATGGCTTGCCACAGGGGCTGGTCATAGCCTTTCTCGTCGCGGCTGTCACGCAGCTCGCGCAGGCGGGACACCGGGCCCTTGTCGGCCATCAGCCGGGCCACGGAGTCCTGGAGCATCTGTTGTTCGTCGTTCAGTCTCATAGTCTTTACTCCCAGAAAAGGGGCTCCTTAAGCGTCCGGCAGACCCAGTACCCGTTTGGAAACGATGCCCAGCATCACCTCGGAGGTACCACCTTCAATGGAGTTACCCTTGGAGCGCAGCCACTCACTGGCGAACATGCCGCCCTGAGTGCGCTCGCTTTCCCATTCCAGACCTTCGGCGCCCATGGCGTCCATCATCAACTCATAGCGGCGTTTGTTGAGTTCGGTGCCGTAGTACTTGAGTACCGCGGACAGAGCGCCGACTCCTTCGCCGGCTTCCGCTTCCGCGCGCACCTTGGCGACCAGAGCGCGGAACGCCATGTGATCGGTTTCCAGGCGGGCGATGTCGGCGCGCAGGGCGCTGTCCGCCAGCTTGCCGTTCTCGGTGCCCACGTGCTCGGCGGCCAGCGGCCCCAGGGCGCGCCCTTTCAGGTAGCCCGGCGGCTCGCCGCCGATGTTGTTGCGCTCGTGGGTGAGCAGATACTTGGCCACGTCCCAGCCACGGTTCAGTTCACCGACCACGGCGTCTTTTTCCACTTTGACGTCGTCAAAGAAGGTTTCACAGAACGGTGATTCGCCGGAGATCAACTCGATCGGACGAGTGGTCACGCCCGGGGTTTCCATATCGAACAGCACGAAGGAAATGCCGTTGTGCTTGGTGGCGTTGGGGTCGGTGCGCACCAGGCAGAAAATCCAGTCCGCTTTGTCCGCGTAGGAGGTCCAGATTTTCTGGCCGTTGACGAGGAAGTGGTCGCCTTGGTCTTCGGCGCGGGTTTGCAGGCTGGCCAGGTCGGAACCGGCATTCGGTTCGGAATAACCCTGGCACCAGCGGATCTCGCCGCGGCAGATCGGCGGCAGGTGCTTGCGCTTGAGTTCGTCGCTGCCGAACTTCAGCAGAGCCGGGCCGAGCATCCAGAAACCGAAGTTGCTCACCGGGGAACGTGCGTTGATGCGCTTCATTTCTTCGTCGAGGATCGCCGCCTGTTCCGGGGTCAGACCACCGCCGCCATATTCTTGCGGCCATTGTGGCGCGGTCCAGCCTTTTTCGGCCATCCGCTCCATCCAGACGCGCTGGGCGTCGGATTGGAATTGCCATTTGCGACCGCCCCAGCAGTGGTCCTCGGGGCCGCGTACGGGTTGGCGCATCTCTTCGGGACAGTTGGCTTGCAACCACTCCCGGGTTTCCGCGCGGAACTGTTCAAGGTCCGACACCGTCCACCTCCTGTTTTGAAATAGTTTTTCATTTATGGACACGGCCGAAAGTATGTGAGGCGGGTTGTGGAGCGTCCAGTGTGAAAAACGCCATTGGCAAAGGCAGTTGTGTCATTGGTGAAAAGCGACATGCCGCCCGATGGAGGCGGGAGAGCGTATTTAAAGGCCTCAACGCCAGATGAGCGTAGACCTTAGGCCAATGCAAAACTTGGAACGAATAGGTCATAATGTCCGTTTTCGCCAATAATATGTCGGTCCTCACCGGCTGTGGCAGAATGAGGCCTTTCCAACGCCCCAACAGGGAATAACCAGAACCATGACGGACATCGACCTCACCGCGAGCCCCCGCGATACCATCCTGGATGCCGCCGCGCGCTGCTTCATGGATCGTGGCTTCAACGCCACCAGCATTGACGACATCGCCAGTCGCCTGGGCGCTACCAAGGGCATGGTGTATCACTACTTTTCCTCCAAGGCGGATCTGTTCTTCGAGATCCACCAGATCGGCATGGACGCCTTGTTCAAGGCCGTGGAGCCCTTGTCCGAGGGCACGGGGGACGCGGTGAGCAAACTGCGGGCCATGAGTGCCGCCCACGTTCATTCCCTGATTCAGACCCAGCATTATCAGCGCGCCGTTGCCGAGGGCGTGCAAATGCATTTACGCATCAGCACCACTCGTGCCCAGCGGGCGCAACTGACCCGGTTGCAAAACCGCCGTCGCCGCTATGAACAAATGTTCCTGACGGTATTGGAGCAGGGCATCGTCGAGGGCAAATTGCGGGCGGAACAGCCGCGTATTGCCATCAAGCCCTTGTTCGGAGCGCTCAACTCGGTGATCAATTGGTACCAGCCGCGCCGGGAAAGCGGACCGGGGGCGCGTGATGAGGTCGTCGAGGAGGTAGTGCGGGTGGCCCTGGCCGGCGTCGTGGTGCCGGGTAAGGGGTAGCCCGCTGACTTCGCGGCCAAGGCCGCTTCCCACAGAGGGCACTACGGAGTCGCTGTGGGAAGCGGCCTTGGCCGCGAATGGGAGGGTGCCGGCGTTACTTGTTCAGGAACCGGTCGAAAATCGCCCGGGTCTCGTCGCTGAACAGGCGCTCACCGAACAAAACGGTTTCTTTCTTGATCTGCTCACGGATGGCGTCAGCCCCGTGGCGGGTCAGCTGCTTGGTGTACCGCATGGCCTGCGGCGGCTTGGCCGCTACTTTCTTGCCCAGTTCCAGAGCGCGCTCGCGCAGTTCTTCATCACTCACCCGGTAAGCGATCAGGCCCATGCGCTCGGCTTCCTCGGCGGTCAGGGTGTCACCGGCGATCAGCAGACGGTTGGCGTTCTGGCGGCCCAGCAAGCCGGGAAGAATCAGGCTGGAACCGGCTTCCGGCACCAGGCCGAGATTAATGAAGGCGGTGTAGAAGCGGGCGCTGTCGGCAGCCATCACCAGGTCGCAATGCAGCAGCAAGGTAGTGCCGATACCGGTGCAGTTGCCTTGGACGGCGGCGAGCACGGGCTTGTCCAGCTCAATCAGGCGGTGCACCACCTCCATGGCGGGACTGATCTTGCCGTTCTTGCGGGCTTCCGGATCGGCGTTGAGGAAATCACCGATGTCGTTGCCGGCACAGAACGAACGGCCATCGCCGTCGATCAGCAGGGCATTGAGATCATCACGATCACGGAAATGGTCCACGGCGCGGGCCAGGTCCCGGTACATCTCGGCGGTGAGCGCGTTCAACTTGTCGGCGCGATCCAGGGTGACTTGCATCAGGGCGTCGTGCTCGGTAATGCGGATGTGGCCGCTTTTCAGCTCCAGTGAACTCATTTCGGTCTCCCGGTTGGCATCATTTGTAGGGGGCAGGGCTTGGGAAAATATCGGAATTCGGTTTCGTTTTGCAACAGAAAAGAGCGCTAGCACGCAACACGCCGGCACGCTGGCACGCAAATGAGGGGACGACCTGTCGGTCGCGCTGATGTTGATCTCAGCGGGGTTGACAGGTAGTGAGGCCTGGCAACGCTATTTGTTGCGTGTTGCGTGTTGCGTGTTGCGTGTTGCGTGTTGCGTGTTGCGTGTTGCGTGTTGCGTGTTGCGTGTTGCGTGTTGCGTGTTGCGTGTTGCGTGTTGCGTGTTGCGTGTTGCGTGTTGCGTGTTGCGTGTTGCGTGTTGCGTGTTGCGTGTTGCGTGTTGCGTGTTGCGTGTTGCGTGTTGCGTGTTGCGTGTTGCGTGTTGCGTGTTGCGTGTTGCGTGTTGCGTGTTGCGTGTTGCGTGTTGCGTGTTGCGTGTTGCGTGTTGCGTGTTGCGTGTTGCGTGTTGCGTGTTGCGTGCAAGCGTCTTGTCATGCACCAAACTAATCCGCTGACATTCAAAATATCAATTTCACTAACTTTCCCCCCTGTTCTAGGCTGTGACCATCATTTGCTCACAGGCAGAGTCGTTACATGGCCCGTTTCTACCTCATCCGGCATGGTCAGGCGTCCTTCGGCGCGGCCAATTACGACAAGCTCTCTGATCTGGGGCACCAACAGTCCCGCTGGCTGGGTGAGTATTTTCGCGAGCGGGGCACCGGGTTCGATGCCCTGATCACCGGCGATCTGGTGCGCCATGTGGAAACCGGCGCCGGCATCTGCGAAGGGCTGGGGCAGGACCTGCCCACCGACCGGCAGCCTGGCCTCAATGAATTCCAGTTTCATGCCCTGGTGGACGCCTATCTGAGTGCCTATCCGGAGCAGATGCCGGAGCCCGGTGCGCCGGTATCCGCCTTTTACCGCCTGCTCAAGCGGGCCATGGTGGAATGGCGGGAACAGCGTCTGAGCGGCAATTTGCCGGAGACCTGGCGTCAGTTCTCCGATCGCGTGGCCGCCGCCATGGCCCACCTGCAGGGTCGTTACAGCGATCACGACCGGGTACTGGTGGTCAGCTCCGGTGGCGCCATTGCCATGTGGATGCACCACTTACTCAAAACCGCCGACGAAACCGTGGTGGAGCTGAATCTGCAGATACGTAACACCAGCGTCACGGAAGGCTTCTTCAACCAGAAGGCGTTTCGCCTGTCCGCGTTCAATCAGGTTCCCCACCTGGACCGCGAAGACCGGCAGGACGCCGTTACCTATACCTGAAATCAGTGGCACGGGGCAGTAACCCCCGGGGAGAGAGAAATGAACTTCGAGTATTCCGACAAGGTTAAGGAACTGATCGCCCAGGTGCGCGACTTCATCGACAGTGAAGTAATCCCGGCGGAACCGACCTATGAAGAGCAACTGGCGAAAAGCCCGTGGGAAACGCCGCCGGTGTTGGACCAGTTGAAAGAGAAAGCCAAGGCGAAAGGGCTGTGGAATCTGTTTCTGCCGCGTGAGCACGGAGATTTCACCGCCGGCCTGACCAACCTGGAATACGCACCGCTGGCCGAACTGATGGGCCGCCACCACATTGCTTCCGAGGCGTTCAACTGCGCCGCCCCGGACACCGGAAACATGGAAGTGCTGGCCAAGTACGGTAACGCCCAGCAGCAAGAACAGTGGCTCAAGCCATTGCTGGAAGGCAAGATCCGTTCCGCCTTCGCCATGACCGAGCCGGAAGTGGCTTCTTCCGACGCCACCAACATTGAAACCTCGATCACCCGCGATGGTGACGATTATGTCATCAATGGCCGCAAGTTCTATATCAGTGGCGCCATGCGCAAGTCTTGCGAAATCATGATCGTGATGGGCAAGACCGATCCGGACAACCCTAACCGTCACCAGCAGCAGTCACAGATCCTGGTGCCCACCAATACTCCGGGTGTTACCGTTAAACGTCCGATGTACGTGCTCGGTTCCGCTGATGCACCGGAAGGCCACGCCGAAGTGATCTTCGAGAACGTGCGCGTGCCGAAGGAAAACATCATCCTGGGTGAAGGGCGTGGCTTCGAAATCGCCCAGGGGCGTCTCGGCCCGGGCCGGATTCACCACTGCATGCGTTTGATCGGCGCTTCCCAGCGCGCGCTGGAACTGATGTGCAAGCGCGCCAACGAGCGAGTGGTATTCGGTCAGCCGATGATCAAGCATGGCTCCGTGCGCGAGGACATCGCCAAGAGCGCCTGCGAGATCGAGCAGGCCCGTCTGCTGACTCTGAAAGCGGCGGACGCCATGGACCGCTATGGCAACAAGGAAGCGAAGGAACTGATCGCCATGATCAAAATCATCGCTCCGAACATGGCGTTGCGGGTGATCGACCGTGCCATGCAGATTCACGGTGCCGTGGGTCTGAGCCAGGACACCCCGCTGGCCGGCTTCTTCGCCTACGCCCGTACTCTGCGTCTGGCCGACGGCCCGGATCAGGTGCACATGATGCAGTTGGGTCGTAACCTGGCCAAACAACTCGGCTGAAACCGGACAACCGGTTATCACTGAGTTACGTTGAAACAAACGCCGGCGGCGTCGCTTAGCGACGTTGCCGGCTTTTGCGTATCGGCATAAGGAGGAATCGCATGTCCCAGGTGGATACCCTGGATACCCAACGTCTGGCGGACTATTTGCAACAGCATGTGGACGGGTTCAAAGGCCCGGTCACCGCGGAAAAATTCGCTGGCGGTCAGTCCAATCCCACGTTTCGAATCAAGGCCGGTTCCGGCGAATACGTACTGCGCCGGCAACCGCCGGGCAAACTGCTCAAGTCCGCCCATGCGGTGGACCGGGAGTACCGGGTGATGGCCGCGCTGAAGGACACCGAAGTGCCGGTGCCGAAGGTATTCCATCTGTGCGAGGACCGCGACGTGATCGGCTCCATGTTCTACTTGATGGAGTTCTGTGAAGGCCGGATCTTCTGGGACGCGGCCATTCCCGAAGTGGACAATGCCGAGCGCACCGCCATGTATGACGAAATGAATCGTGTGCTGGCGGCGCTGCACAGCGTGGACCCGGCGGCGGTGGGGCTGGCCGACTACGGCAAGCCCGGCAGTTACTTTGAACGTCAGTTGGGCCGTTGGGGCAAACAGTACCGCGCCTCGGAAACCCACCGCATCGAAGCCATGGAAGAACTGATGACCTGGCTGGAAGCGAATCAGCCCGCCGATGACGGCCAGGTTTCGCTGGTGCACGGCGACTATCGTCTGGACAACATGATGTGGGCTCCCAAGGAAAGCCGCGTTATCGCGGTGCTCGATTGGGAACTGTCCACTCTGGGGCACCCGCTGGCCGATCTCGCCTATCAGTGCATGCAGCTGCGCATGCCGCCGAAGAGTGGAAACCTGTCCGGGCTGCAGGGCAAGGACCGGGCGGCCCTGGGTATCCCCTCGGAAAAAGAGTATGTGGCGGCGTACTGCCAACGGCGCGGTATTGACGGCATAGACCATTGGGAATTCTATCTGGCGTTCAGCTTCTTCCGGCTGGCGGCGATTGCCCAGGGCGTGGCCAAGCGCGCTCTTGACGGTAACGCTTCCAGCAAAACCGCTGGGTGGGCCGCCCAGGTGGTGGAGCCACTTTCGCAAATGGCCATGCAGGTGGTCCGCGAGGGCGCTTGAGACAGCACCTCGCTGATGCGGGTTTCGAAGCCGCTGTGGGAGCTGGCCTGCCAGCGAAAGGGCGGCTTTGCCGCCCGGCGGGATTCCAGAGACCTTTCCAAAGGTCCTTCCAAGAATTTTTAAGGAGAGCATGAATGAGCACCAACCTGTTTGATCTGACCGGAAAAATCGCCCTGGTCACTGGCGCCAGCCGTGGCATCGGTGAGGAAATCGCCAAGCTGTTGGCGGAGCAGGGCGCTCACGTGATCGTCTCCAGCCGCAAGATCGACGGCTGCCAGGCGGTAGCGGACGTGATCAACGCCGCCGGCGGCAGTGCCGAGGCCTTCGCCTGCCATATCGGTGAGATGTCGCAAATCGAGGCCATCTTCGCCTTCATCAAGAAAAAGCACGGCAAGCTGGACATCCTGGTCAACAATGCCGCCGCCAATCCGTACTTCGGCCACATCCTCGATACTCCGGTCACCGCGTTCGACAAGACCGTGGACGTGAACCTGCGCGGCTATTTCTATATGTCCGTGGAAGGCGCCAAACTGATGCGTGACCATGGCGGCGGCGCCATCGTCAACACCGCCTCCATCAATGGCCTGTCACCGGGCAACATGCAGGGCATCTATTCCATCTCCAAGGCGGCGGTGATCAGCATGACCAAATCCTTCGCTCAGGAATGCGCTCAATTCAATGTGCGGGTGAACGCTTTGTTGCCCGGTCTGACCAAAACCAAGTTCGCCGGGGCGTTGTTCGAGCAGGAAGAGATCTACAACAGCGCCATTGCTCAGATCCCCATGCATCGTCACGCCGAGCCGCGTGAAATGGCCGGCACGGTACTCTACCTGGTGTCCGACGCGTCCAGCTACGTCACTGGCGAATGCGTGGTGGTGGACGGCGGCTTCACCATTTAATGCGAACGGGTGAGCCATAGAGGCAGGTGATTAACCAAGGAGAGAATGCATGGATCCGATGCTGGACTTCACCGGCAAGGTGGGACTGATCACCGGCGCCGCCAGCGGCTTCGGCAAGATGTTGGCCGAGGAACTGGGGCGCCGTGGCGCTTCCCTGGTGATCGGGGATATCAATGAAGCCGCCTTGCAACAGGTGGCGGAGGAACTGGCCGGGCAGGATATTCCGGTGCGTGCATTGCGTTGCGATGTATCCCGGGAAGCGGACTGCAAGGCCATGGTGGACACCGCCGTGACGGAGTTCGGACGGCTGGACATGGCGGTGAATAACGCCGGCATCGCTCATGATTTCGTCGCCATGCACGATATCGATGAAGCGCTGTTGGACCGGCAGATCAACGTCAATGTCAAAGGCGTGATCTTCGGCATGAAATACCAGTTGCCGGCGTTGATCGAAGCCGGCGGTGGGGCGGTGGTCAACACCGCCTCCATGGCCGGTATCGGCGGCGCGCCCAAGCTGGCGCCCTACGCCGCCGCCAAACACGCGGTGATTGGCGTAACCCGCACCGCGGCGGTGGATTACGGCCGGCGCAATATTCGCGTCAACGCGGTTTGCCCCTATTACACGCTGACTCCGATGCTGGAGGGCAATGAGGGTATCGCCGCCGGTGAGGATGCTGAGAAGACACTGGCGATGATGGCTTCCGGTACACCGATGAAACGGTTGGGCCGCCCCGAGGAAATCGTGGCGGTGATGATGATGCTGTTGTCGCCGGCCAATACGTTTATGAATGGTCAGGCGTTGGCGGTGGACGGCGGCGTTTCGGCGTTTTGATTAGAAACTGCTTGCACGCGACACGCTTACACGCTGGCACGCTAAAGGCGGTAGTCGTTCGCCGACCTTGATTACAGGCTGGAATCTTGACGCCGTAACCTGGATGCATACGCTTTTGCCGGCGTGCAAGCGTGCAAGCGAAATAACAGGAGAACAATCATGAGCAATCGTTTGGCGGACAAAATCACCATCATTACCGGCGCCACCAGTGGCATTGGTGAAGCCACCGCGCGTCGCTTCATCGAGCAGGGCGCCACCGTGGTACTGGCCGGCCGCTCCGAGGAGAAGGGCCAGGAACTGGCCAAGGAACTGGGTGAGCGCGCGGTGTTCAAACGCACCGACGTCATGAAGGAAGAGGATATTGCCGCCCTGGTGGATTTCACCGTGGATCGGTTCGGCCGTCTGGACGCGCTGTTCAACAACGCCGGTGCCGGTGACCGCACCACGTATGAATCCTTCGATGAAGAAGAGTTCGCCCGCATTATGCGATTGCTGGTCGGCGCTCCGGCGTTCGGCATCAAGCATGCCGCCCGGGTGATGAAGGACAGTGGTGGCGGGGCCATCATCAACAACGCCTCGATCGCCGGGTTACGCCGCAATCAAGGTGGCTACCTGTATTCCTCCGCCAAGGCGGCGGTGGCGCACATGACCCGTTTGGCTGGCGCGGACCTCGGCCCTTATGGTATCCGCGTCAACGCCATTTCCCCGGGGGCGGTGGCCACGCCGATCTTCTGGGGCGGCTCCCAGCGTGCTCAGAATCTCAGTGACGAAGAGAACGACAAGAAAATGGCCAAGTTGCAGTCCAACCTGGCCAAGGCCACGCCGATGCCGCGCTCCGGCTTCGCCGACGATATCGCCTACGCGGCGGTGTTCCTGGCCAGTGATGAAGGTTCTTTCATCAACAGCCATGATCTGGTGGTGGACGGCGGCCGGATCGCCATGTTCAACGAGAACCCCTGAGGCTCCTGTCGATTCCATAACAAAGGACGAGCCGTATGTCCGAGATGACCGTGATTGCCGAGGGCCTGAAGTTTCCCGAAGGCCCCATCGCCATGCCCGATGGCAGTGTGATTCTGGTGGAAATCGCCGCCGGACGCCTGACCCGGGTATTACCCGATGGCCGTAAGGAAGTGGTGGCCGAGCCCGGCGGTGGCCCCAATGGTGCCGCCATCGGCCCCGACGGCGCTTGTTACGTGTGCAACAATGGCGGCATGCGTTTCCACGAAAAGAACGGCCTGCTGTTTCCCGGCGACATGCCCAAGGATTACAGCGGTGGCCGTATCGAGCGCATTGATTTGAACACCGGTAAGGTGGAAGTGCTGTACACCGAGGTGGACGGTGAACCGCTCAAGGGACCCAACGATATTGTTTTCGATAAAGCCGGCGGCTTCTGGTTCACCGATCTGGGCAAAGGGCGTGGCCGCACTCAGGACCGGGGTGGTTTGTACTACGCCAAGGCCGACGGTTCCATGGTCAAGGAAGTGGTGTTTCCCATCGTCAGTCCCAATGGGGTGGGCCTGTCACCGGATGAAAAAACCGTGTTCGTGGCGGACACGATCCCCGGCCGCCTTTGGGCTTTCGAGATCGCCGGAGAAGGAGAGATCAAACGGGCGCCCGGACCTTTCCCCGGCCGCTTCGTCGGTTCCCCCGAGGGGCTGAACTTCTTTGACTCCCTGGCGGTGGATGGCGACGGCAATGTCTGTGTGGCCACCATCTTCAACCCGGGTATCACCATTTTCGCTCCCGACGGCTCCAGCATTCGTCATTTCCCCACCGACGATGCCATCACCACCAACATCTGCTTCGGTGGTGAGGATCTGCGCATCGCTTACATCACCTTGTCCAGTTCCGGAAGGCTGGTGGCGGTGCCGTGGGAAAGGCCCGGTCTGGCGCTGAATTTCCTTAATAAATAAGGGCTATTCGCCGCTCCTGCGGAGGTCTCCAAGGAGTCCTTGTAGGAGCCAGCCCCGCAGGCGAACCCAATAAGTCAAAACGAACTTATTGAGCCGAAAACGACTCTTTTTGATCGTGCCCCTCATTCTGGCATGACCCCGTCTTGAATCTCTTTCCGTGCCCCTGAAATCAAACCAAAAGCAGTTCGATTCCGATAATGAAGCCATCGCACACCGGCCGCTAAGCTCGAATGATTCAACAACAAAGACGAGCGAGGTCGACGATGAAACACAAGATAGCCACGGTGATTGCGTCCCCGGTGATCTTCGATCTGGAAGCCACGGCGAAAAAATGCCGTGGCATCATTAACGAAGCGGCGGACAAAGGGGCGTCGCTGGTGGTGTTTCCGGAAACCTTTCTGCCCATGTATCCCTGGTGGATCTGGATGGCGGTGGATAACGTCAAGCGCCTGGAACTGTACGAACGCCTGGCGGGGGAGTCGGTGGATGTACATGGCGATGCGTTCAAGTCCATCTGTTACCAGGCACGCCGCCGTAACGTTCACGTGGTCATCGGCCTCAACGAAATCGGCGGCGACACTTTGTACAACAGCCAGGCGTTCATCGATAACCGTGGTGATCTGATCGGCTTGCGCCGCAAGCTGGTGCCCACCGGTGAGGAGCGCACCTTGTGGGGCAGGGGGGATGGCAGCGATCTGATGGTGCTGGAGACCGAAATAGGACGGCTGGGCGGTCTGATCTGCTATGAGAATTCCATGGCGTTGTCCCGTTACGCACTCTATAGCCAGGGGCTGCAGATCCATGTGGCGAACTGGCCCGGTTCCAACTTCAAAAGTCAGCCCCGTGACCGGACCCGCACCATTGATACCGTATGCCGATTTATCGCTTTCGAGGGGCAGACTTTCGTGGTGGCGTCGTCCTCCTGCATTGGCGAGGAGGAAGTGCGCTTCTACCACCAGCTGTGCCCGGAGTTGAAGGAGAGCTTTGCCGCCGGCGGCGGTATCGCGGCGGTGTACAACCCGTTCGGCGAGCCGGTCGGCACGCCCATGACCGACCGGGAAGGCATTGTCTACGCGGATCTGGACCTGGGGGATATTCGCAAAGCCAAGCACATGATCGACTGCGTCGGGCACTACGCCCGCCCGGACGTGGCGCGACTGGTCATCGATGACGGTGGCAAGCAGCCGGTGACGGGGTTTACCAATGCCCGTCCCCAACCGCTCGGCTTCGAGTTTGATGATTGACGTCAGGCCAGCCCGGGGCGTCCTGGCTGGCGCACTTTGATGGCGTACTTGCGCGCTTTTCTCACCGCGGAGGTCTGGCTGATGCCGAGCGCATTGGCCACCCCGTAGGTGGTTTCGTATCGCGAGTAGGCTTGCTGCAGGACGCGCCGCTCAGTGTCTTCCAGGATCTGTTTCAGCGACGTGGCTTCGGGCCTCCCCCGGGCGCTGACGGCCCCTTCCGCCGATGACAGGCCGCCAACAATGGTGTGGCCTTCGCTGTTCACATAAAGGCGTTCCATGGTGTTGCGCAGTTCGCGGATATTGCCACTCCAGGGTGCATCGCGAAGTTTCGCCAATAGCGCGGTGGAGATGCCGATTTTTCTGCCGTAGCGTTTCGCCAACTGGTCGAGGAACTGACGGGCCAGCAGTGGGATGTCCTTGCGGCGCCGGCGTAGCGGCGGAATATCGATACGGTACACGTTGACGTGGTAGTACAAATCGTCGCGAATACGGCCATCACGGCGTTGCTGTTCAAGATCGTCGATGCTGGAGGAAAGCACCCTCACATCCAACTCAACCGGTTTGTCGCCGCCGTGGCGATAATGGACTCCGCAGGCGAAAGCGCTGGCCAGCTTCATCTGGATCGCCACGGGCAGGGCCGCGATATCCTCAAGATAAAGCGTCCCGCCCCGGGCCAGCTCCAGTAGTCCCGGCCGTACTCGCGGGGAGCCCTGGGTATCGCCGGTCTCCTCGCTGCCGAACAGTTCCCGCTCCATCCGCTCCTCGGGCAAAGCGCCGCAGCCGAGTTTGATGAACGGTTGGTGCCGCCGCTCACTGTGATCATGGATCCAGCGGGCCAGACGATGCCGGCCGGAACCGGGTTCGCCATGCAGTAACACGGGCGTTTCAAAGGCCGAGATGCGTTCGGCCTGGTGCATCACCGATTGCATGCTCTGATCTTCGGCGATTAGTTTGCCGTCTTCGTCGAGCCGGGATTTCAGGTGGGCGATTTCGTTCTGATAGGCCAGGTTGCGGGCCTCGGCCCGTTCCAGCTTTTCTTTCAGCGCGCTCAGTTCGGTAATGTCGCGCACGTTGGAAATGACTTTGTCGATAGTGCCGTCGGTATTGAATACCGGTGTCGCGGTGACGATGGTCTCCACTCCGGTGCTGACGTGTTGAAGGATGGTAACGACGTCCTGCTTCTCCAGTGCCAGCAGAGTGGCGCTGACGTCGAACATTCCCCGCTCGACCAGGGTTCGCATGTTCAGACCGATCACATTTTCCCGCTTGAGGTGGGTGATGCGGCAAATCGCTTCATTGATGAACAGCGTGGTGCCGATGGCATCGGTGATCCAGATACCGTCGTAAGAGGATTCCACCGCTCTGGTGATATCGGACAGAGAGACGGTCATGGGACGCCTCCGTTACTCATTATTGTGAAAAGAGATGTGAAAAAGAGATGTGAGAGAGGGGCGTGAAAGAGGGATGAGGAAGGGGGATGGCGCCCCCTGAAGCATTGCTGTCCCACGGTTTGAGGGCAGCCCGCGTACACCACCACGCTGACACGCAAATCGCTGCTAAAGCTTCCCACAGCGGCCTTGTCGAGACCTCTGAATGGATCTTTCCAAGGCCCGCTGTCCGGCATTGAACATAGCGTGCCAGCGAATTTTGGCGCTCCGCTCACGAACCGCCCCGACTATCACAGCATGATCGATTTCACCTCGGTGAACTCCTCCAGACCATGGCTGCCCCACTCACGGCCGACGCCGGAATGTTTGTAGCCGCCAAACGGCGCATTGAGATCCAACTGGGCGCCGTTCAGATGCACCATGCCGGTACGCAGGCGGCGGGCGATGGCGGCGGCCTCGTCCTTATCCGCGGCGTAGACATAGCCGGACAGCCCGTAGTCGGAATCGTTGGCGATGGCCACCGCCTCGTCGAGGGTGTTGTACGGCAGCATGGTCAGCACCGGCCCGAAGATTTCTTCACGGGCGATGGTCATCTGATTGTTCACCTCGCTGAACACGGTGGGACGGGCGAAGTAGCCTTTCTCCAGACCTTCCGGTTTGCCCGGACCACCGCACACCAGCTTGGCGCCTTCATCGATGCCGCGCTGGATCAGCGTCTGCACGCGCTCGAATTGGCGGGCGTTGGCGATCGGTCCCATCTGCGTCTCCTTTTCGGCGGACGGTCCCACCTTTATGGACGCACAGACCTTGGCGGCGATTTCCTCGGCCTGGGCCAGCTTGTCCGCCGGCACCAGCATACGGGATGGGGCGTTACAGCTCTGCCCGGTATTGGTCATCATCGACATGACGCCATGGGTCACGGCCTTCTCCAGGTCGCAGTCCGGGGTCAGGATATTGGCGGACTTGCCGCCCAGTTCCAGCGACACCTTCTTGAAGGAGTCGGCGGCCTCCCGGCTCACCGAGGCTCCGGCACGGGTGGAGCCGGTAAGGGACACCATGTCCACACGGGGGTCGGAGGAGAGCATCGGGCCGATCTCGGCGCCGTCACCGTAGATCATGTTGAAGACGCCGGCGGGCACTCCGGCTTCGTCCATGATTTCGGCGAACACGCAGGCCGACAGCGGCGCGAACTCGCTGGGTTTGAGAATCATGGTGCAGCCGGCGGCGATGGCCGGGCCGACCTTGCAGGTGACCTGATTCATGGGCCAGTTCCAGGGCGTGATCATGGACACCACACCGGCGGGTTCATGGCGGATCAGGGTTTTGCCGGTGTTGGTTTCGAATTCGAAATTGCGTGCCACTTCCAGAGCGGTGGCCAGGTGACCGAGACCGGTGGGGGCCTGCACTTTAGCGGCCAGACCGTGGCGTGGCGCGCCCATTTCCCGGCTGATGGCGTCGGCCATGTCGTCCAGACGGCGCTTGTAGGCGGCCAGGATTTTTTCCAGCAGCGCCAGACGCTCTTCCACCGGCGTGGCGGCGAAGTCATCGAAGGCGTCGCGCGCGGCCTGTATGGCACGGTCGGTGTCACTGTTGCCGGCCAGATACAGAGTGCCCTCGGAGGCTTCGGTAGCGGGGTTGATGACGGGATATTCGCGGGCGTCGTCGCCGGGTTTTACCCAGGCGCCGTTGATATAAAACCGAGCCAGGTTTTCCATGAGAGTGCTCCTTGTTATTTGGTGGACCGTTCTTCGTGAGAGGACAGGGACAATACAATGCCCCCGGGGCGGCCAGAGGGTCAAAACAAATTAATGAAACACTATTCCAAAATGTTGACCGGCCGGCCCGCTCATGTCATCTTCCTGGAAAACGACAATCCAAGGAACCCCCTGAACGAACCGGTGGCCGTTTTTGCCCGGCTGCGCTCTTTCCCGGACGCTCCCAATCCGAACCGTTCCGCCGGCCAGGTCGTGGCAACGGCGATATGTCGTGGTTTTCAGTGGGTTCCCAATAACAAATGAGGAGAATGCATGAACCGCTTCGATCAGAAGACTGTCCTGATCACCGGTGCCGCCAGTGGCATTGGCCGTGCCGCCGCCCTGCGCTTTGCCGAGGAAGGCGCGCGCCTGGTACTGGTGGACCGTAACCTGGCGGGGCTCGAGGAAACCCGGGCCGCGCTGCCCGCCGGAACCGAGGCCACGCTGCGTGAAGTGAATGTGGCCGACGAGCAGGCGGTGAAGGCGCTGGTGGATGACATCGCCGCTTCCCACGGCGGCATCCAGGTTCTGATCAACAACGCCGGTACCGCCGGTAACGACCACTCTCCAGTGACCGAGAACAATACCGACAACTGGAACACCATCCTGTCCGTGAATCTGCTCGGTCCCATGTTCTTCATCCGCGCGGTGGCGCCTTATATGAAAGAGCAGGGAGGCGGTGCCATCGTCAATACCGCCTCGGTGGCGGGCATTCGTTCCGGAGCTGGTGGTAACGCCTACAGTGCTTCCAAGGCCGGCGTGATCAGCCTGACCAAAACCACCGCCTGTGATCTGGGCGGCTATAACATTCGCGTCAACGCGGTCTGCCCGGGATTGATCGAGACCGGCATGACCAAGCCGGTATTCGATTACGCCCGCGAAAACAACAAAGAGGAAAAGCTGGGCAGCCGTTGCGAACTGCGTCGCTATGGGCGCCCTGCGGAAATCGCCGCGGCCATGGCCTTCCTGGCCAGCGACGACGCCAGTTACGTCACCGGTCAGGCGTTGGCGGTGGACGGTGGCAATACCGCCTCGTTGAACCTGCCTGGTATGAAAGTCTGATTGACGCGAATACCGGGTCAGTCTGGTATATTTGGCGCTTTTATCGACAACTATAAGATTCATTCATAAAGAAAGAGCGGGATAAACCCGCTCGCCATAATCCCGAAGCCTGACCGAGGAAAGAACACAATGCGACGAGCCCCTATGGGTAAAGAGGCCCAGTCGGCGGAGAAAGACCGGAACTTCGTCACCGCCCTGGCGCGGGGACTGGAGATCCTGCGTTGTTTCGGCCCTTCCGACGATTACCTGGGTAACGCGGAATTGGCCAAACGCACCAATATTCCCCGCCCCACGGTATCGCGAATGACCGCTACTCTGACGCAATTGGGCTACCTGCGTTATGTGGAGCGATTGGAAAAATACCGCCTTGGCCCCGGCGTGCTGGATCTCGGTTACCGTTATCTGGCCGGGGAGGGCGTCCGTGATATCGCCCGTCCATTCATGCAGGATCTGGCCGATGCCACCGATTGCATGGTGGCGATCGCCGCCCCTAATGGTCCGTGGATGAGCTACATCCAGGTGTGCCAGGGCAGTGGGCCGCTGGTGCTGCGATTGACCGTGGGGTCACGGGTGCCGATGGCGGGGTCGGCGGTGGGCCGGGCCTATCTGGCCGGTCTCTCCGAAGAGGATCGCGACACCCATCACCGCCTGATCCGCGAGCACGATCCGGAAGGCTGGCCGGAGTGGGAGAAAGGCTTGCGGAAGGCTTATCGCGAATATGAAGAATACGGTTTCTGCACCTCCGATGGGGAATGGAACCGCGATATCAGCGCCGTGGGGGTTCCCCTGGTGCTGGACAACGATTCCACCGTGATCCCCTTCAACTGCGGCGGCTCCTCGCTGCGTTTGAGCCGGCGGATTCTGGTGGAAAATCTCGGCCCCCGGCTCAAGGAGCTGGTGGGACAAGTCAAGGAAATGTTGCAGGGCCGGGACGTGTGACGATCGGTGAGCCGACTCCGCGTCCGGTCCGGGAGAGCAGTGAGTGAGCAGTAGCATGACGCCGGACGTGGTGCCGGCCCTGAACCAGGCCGCGGAGAAATTCAAACACGGGTTTCTGGGGACCATTGGTTTCCACTTTCTGGAATGGGAAGAGGACCGGGTGGTGCTCGGACTCAACGTGGAAGATAAGCATCTCAACCTGGGTAACGTGATTCACGGCGGTGTGCTGGCCACGCTGCTGGATGTGTCTGGAGCCTGCTCCGGCACCTATTGCCCCTATCCGGGGCGGGTGCGCAAGGCGTTGACCCTGTCGCTGACCACCACCTTCACCGGTCAGGCCGGCCCGGGTCTGGTGCGTGCCATCGGCGTGAAGCGGGCCGGCGGTAACCGTATCTTCAACTCGTCCATGGAGGTGTTGGATGCCAACGACCGGTTGCTGGCGTTTGGCGAAGGCACTTTCCGCCTGCGTGGCGGTTCCGAGGATCCCAAGGGCGTGGTGGTGGATTACTAGGCGAGGTGACCGGACGCCGGACGCTTTAGGTAAGAGGCTGGACGCCGGACGCTTTAGAACACCTCCTCTTCGAACATTGCGGAAATAAAAAAAGCGTTTTAGTGCTTGTCAGGGCGTTGGGTCTGGTTTTGCGTTACCGGCGTCCGGCGTCCGGCGTCCGGCGTCCGGCGTCCGGCGTCTTATCCCTAAGTCCCGTCTTTATAGTACTTTCGGCTAATTCCCTCATTTGATGGCGGGGACCGTCAAAACCCTGTGCTATGCTCCTTGGTATAAGTGTCTCCGGCCGATGGCGGGAGACACCGACCTTGGACCGATTGAGGCAGGAGCGGAACCCCATGTATCAGGTTCTGGTTGCCGACGATCATCCGCTGTTTCGTGAAGCTATCGCCCGTGTCATTGACGATGGTTTCCCCGGCACCACATTGCTGGAAGCATCGGACCTGGATTCCACGCTGCGCCTGGTGGCCGAAAACGACGACCTGGACCTGGTGTTGCTGGATATCCATATGCCGGGTATGCAGGGGCTCAGCGGCCTGGTACGGCTGCGTAACGAGTTTCCCACGGTACCGGCGGTGATCGTCTCGGCGGAAGAAGAAAAAAGCGTTATTTTGCAGTGCATCACCTATGGCGCGGTGGGTTTCATCACCAAATCCTCGCCCCGTAAACAGATGATTCAGGCGCTGCGTCAGATTCTTGATGGTTCGGTGTATCTGCCTTCCCACATTATCCGAGCTGAGGGCGCCGGGGCGGCGATGGGGCGTTACGATCCCTCGTTCCTGCCGGCATTGCTGGAGACACTGACTCGCAAACAACTGCAGGTTTTCGAACGCATGGCTCAAGGCGAGTCCAACAAGGTCATCGCCTATAAGCTCAATATCGCCGAGAGTACCGTGAAGGCCCACGTTTCGGCGATACTGCGCAAGCTCGGCGCCACCAATCGGGTGCAGGCGATCCTGTCCGCCAGCGATATCGATTTTTCCGCCTATCTGAAAGCGCCTTCGGTAGCGGCGCGGGATTCGGCGGTGAGTCCCCGTTAGTCCTGGCCGCCGGAGTGCATGAACCGGGTAACGAAGGCCGGGTAAATAACAACAAGTATCCGGGAGTAGACCATGACCGCTGCCCCGCCACAGGCGGTGTTGACCGCCTACAGCGACGCCCGCGACGAACAGGTGGCGGCGCGTCAGATCGCCGAGAGCCTGATTCACCCCAATCTGGGGTTCGTGCTGTTTTTCTGTTCGATCGAGTATGACCTGGACCGTCTCGCCGATGCCCTGAACGGTGAGTTTCGGGATTTGCCCATTTGCGGTTGCACCTCCGCCGGGGAAATCACCGCCCGTGGCTATGACCGCAATACGCTGGTGGCAATCGGCTTCGATGCCCGCTTCTTTTCCGCCGGCCATCATCTGATCGAGCACATGGACGGCTTCGGCCTGCTCGATGCTCAGCAACTTACCGACGGCCTGCTGTCGCAATGCCGGGAACGGGCCCAGGGGCTCACGCCGAATGAGGACAATACTTTTGTATTGACGTTGCTCGATGGCCTGTCGGTGAACGAGGAAATCGTCATCGCCACGCTCAACGCGGCGCTGGGGTCGATTCCCAGCTTCGGCGGTTCCGCCGGCGATGATTACCGGCTCGCGCAAACCTATGTCTATTGCGGGGGGCGCTTCTACAGCGACGCCGCCATTGTCGTAATGGTCAGCACGGTACTGGATTTCGAAGTGTTCAGCACCCATCACCTGCATCCGTCCACGCCGAAGCTGGTGGTCACCGCCGCTGATGCGGAACGACGGGTGGTGCACGAGTTGGATGCGGAGCCGGCGGCTCTGGCCTATGCACGCCTGGTCGGGGTGCCGGTGGAGCAGCTCGATGACGTGGTGTTCGCCCGCTACCCGCTGGCGGTGCGCATCAATGATCACTATTACGCCCGCGCCATTCAAAAGGCCAATCGGGACATGAGCTTGTCGTTCTATTGCGCGGTGGAAAACGGCATCGTGCTGACCGCCATGCGCAACGCCTCACTGCATGACAACCTCACCAATACCCTGGATGACATCGAGTCGCGTCTGGGACCGCCCTGGGTGGTGATCGGCTGTGACTGCTGTCTGCGGCGGGCGGAACTGGAGGCCGATGAGGAGATTCCCCAGGCGTCGGAGCTGTTGCGTCAGCACCGGGTAGTGGGTTTTTGTACCTACGGTGAGCAATATAATGGCATGCATATCAACCACACCCTGACCGGCGTGGTGATTGGACGCAAGATGGGCGCCGGTAATGGCTGATACCAGGAACGGTTCCGACAACGCCCGTCAGTCCCCTTGGGATCTGCACGAGGCACGCCTGATGGCGGAGAATGCCCGCCTCCGGCGGATCTGTGATGCCCTGATCGAACGGGTGGAGGGCAGTGGCATGGCGCCCACGGCCCCTTACGCGGCGTTTCAGCATTCGGTGGTTCTGGCCCAGCAGGTGCGTGAACGTACCCAGGCGCTGCGGGAAACCAATAGCCAACTGATGGCGGAGATCGAGGAGCGCCGCCGGGTGGAACAGCGGCTGCGCGAGGCCACCGATAAAGCGGAACAGGCCAATCTGTCGAAAACCAAATTCGTGGCGGCGGTCAGTCATGACCTGATGCAACCGCTCAACGCCGCCCGTCTGTTCACCAGCGCCTTGCAGGAGGACTCCGACGAGCGGGCGTCGCCAATGCTGAATCATATCGACACCGCGCTGCGCGATCTGGAATCACTGATCACCACGCTGTCCGACGCCTCCAAACTGGATGCCGGCGTGGTCAGCGCGGAGACCATGGCGTTCCCTCTGAGTCAGCTGCTGGATGTGCTGGCGGAGGAGTTCAGACAGATGGCGGGGTTGAAGGGGCTGCGCTTCCGCTACGTGCCCACCTCCCTGGTGGTGCGTTCGGATCCGCAGTTGCTCAGCCGCATCATGCGTAATCTGCTCTCCAATGCCATTCGTTACACCGACCGGGGCACTGTTTTGCTGGGCTGCCGGCGCCGCGGCGCCGAAGTGGAGGTGTGGGTGGCGGATACCGGCATTGGTATCGGTGAGGATCAGATCGGCTCCATTTTCCAGGAATTCAAGCGTGGCAAGCGGGCGGTGGAATATCACGAGCGCGGCTTGGGGCTGGGCTTGTCGATCGTGGAAAAGATCAGCCGTATTCTTGAACATCCGCTGTCGGTGACTTCCCGGGAAAACCAGGGCTCCCGGTTTCTGCTGCGCCTACCGGTGAGCAACGTGAGCCAGGCCCGCCAGCAGGCCCTGGCGCAGTCCTCCGAGGAACACTCCGCTTTGACCGGCCTGCGGGTCTGGGTGGTGGACAACGACAGAGCCATCTGCGCCGGTATGCGCACCTTACTGGAACAGTGGGGCTGCCAGGTGGTGGCGGCGGAATCCCTGCCGGAACTGCGCCAGCAGGTGGATGTTGGCGCGGGAGATGCTCAGGTGTTGATCATGGATTACCATCTGGACCCGGACACCGACGACGGCTTGACCGTTGCCGGACAGATCAACGCGGCACGCAGCGAACCCTTGCCGGTGATCATGCTCACCGCCGATCGTGAACAGGCGTTGAAGCAGCGCTGCGCGACGCAGGGCTATATGTTGCTGTATAAGCCGGTTAAACCGATGAAACTGAAGCTGGCGCTGCAGCATGTTCTGACGGGATGATGGGTTGATTCGCTTGCAAGCAAGCTTCCCACGGCGGCTTTGTAGCATGATCTGTGGGAGACCAGCTTGCTGGCGAACGCGGCCTTTGTTGGGGGATTGGCTCGCGGGCAAACGCCCAAGCGGCTTCGTAGCCCATTGCCGTGGGAAGCGGCCTTGGCCGCGAATGCCTCCCGGGGCGTTGCCATTCGCTTGCAAGCAAGCTTCCCACTGCGGTTTCGTAGCATGATCCGTGGGAGCCAGGCGTGCTAGAGCTCGCAAGGCACCATAGAATCTCCCTCAGCGGCTTTGTAGCTGCCTCTGAATTCAGAGAAGGGGCTCTGGCCGCGCCGCTTCCACCTTGCCGCCGCCTTCCCGCCAACCGTCCACGCCATTGCGATACCAGTACACCGAAGTGTAGCCATCGGCCGCGGTACGTTTCGCCACATTCCAGGACAACCAGCAATCCGCGCGGCAGAAAAACACCAGAGCGCGATCCTTATTGTCTTCCGTGAGCCGTTGCAGATGCCGATCCAGATAGTCCCGCCAGCGATGCTCCAGCGGTGTGTTGCCGGTGTTGGGTAACCAGGTTGCTCCGGGCAGCGTCCAATGCGGAGTGTCCTGCAAAAAACCGCCGTTGGCGTAACCAACATTGTAGACGTCGATCAGAACCACGCCGGGTTCGGTGGACAGTATGGTTTTCAATGCCTTGGTATTCAGCGTCACGGCACCTTCCACGGCCTCCGGGGTGGGGGAGCGGTAGGGCGGCAGACGATATCCTTTGGCATCGAAACCGCCGCTACCGGACGCCGGCAGCGCGACGGTAGCGACGAATAACATGATCAGGAAACGAGTGATCATCTCACCAGTCCTGCGGGCAGCCGCTGCAGTTCTTCATGTAGGTGCCCTGGAAATTGGTGAAGCGTAGGCGCGCGCCAGTGACATCGGCGCCTTCCAGAGTGGACAGGTTCAACTTGGTTTCCTGCAGGTTGGCGTCGCGCAGGTCCGCATTTTGCAATTTTGATTTATTCATCCAGGCCATTTCCAGATTGGCGGCGCGCAATGTGGCGTGTTGCCAACTGGCCCGGGTGAGACGGCCGAACTGCAGATCCGCGCCGGTGAGATCGGCGCCGTCGAAACGCGCGTTCTGGGCGAACAGGTTCCAGCTTTGTACCGCCACCAATTTCGCCTGACTGAGGTTGGCGGAGCGCAGGTTGGTGCTGTACAGCGTGGCACGGGTCAGATCGGCGCCGCTCAGATCGGCGCGCTCCAGATTGGCGCCGCGCAAATCCGCATGACGCAGATCGGTGCCGCGCAGATTGGCGTTGCTGAAATCGGCGCCGCGTAAATCCAGGTTGGAAAGGTCGGCGCCGGACAGGTCAGCACCGGGACAATGGGTTTGTGCCTCGAGAACACAACCGTTGTGTTCCGGTGGCGTCCAGAGGTCGTCTTCGGCGGCGTGCGGGGTATTACCCAGCGTCATTGCGCCGGCGGCCACCAGAAGACTGCTTAGCAGGAGTTTGGAACGCAGTGCCATGACATGCTCCCTGGGCCCGGTTTGTGGCGGGCCGGTGTTATTGTTGTGGTGAAGGAGCGGCACCTTGAAGGGCCGCTCCTTCGCGGGTTGACGACCGCCGTTATTTCTTCGCCATGTCCTTGGCGAAGTCCGGTAGTTTGAACACCCAGAAGGAACCGCCCTGGGAGATCGGCCGGGTCAGATCCGCCATGTCGCCGCCCCACAGCGGCACCGCGCCACCGTAGCCGGCGGTCACGCCGATGTATTGCTCGCCGTCCATTTCCCAGGTGATCGGCGGAGAGATGATTCCGGTGCCCACCTGGAATTTCCACAGCTCCTTGCCGGTCTTGGCATCGAAGGCCTTGAAGTAGCCGTCACCGGTACCGGTGAACACCAGATTACCCTTGGTGGCCAGCACGCCGGCCCACAGCGGCATGTGTTCCTTATGCTGCCAGACCACCTTGCCGGTCTTCGGATCCATGGCGCGCAGGATGCCGACGTGATCGTCAAACAGGCGCTTGATACGGAAGCCCATGCCCAGGTACGCGGAGCCGGGGGTGTACTCCACTTCCTCGGTCCAATAATCCTCTTTCCAGTGGTTGGCGGGCACATAGAACAAGCCGGTGTCCTGGCTGTAGGCCATCGGGTTCCAGTTCTTGCCGCCCAGGAACGGCGGCGAGACTTCCACCGCTTCGGAACGGGTTTCGCCTTTCTTCAGGCGTGCCGGCCGCTGGCCTTTGTTCTCGATCGGGCGTCCGGTTTTCAAATCGATGCCCTTGGCCCAGGTGATTCCGTCGACAAATGGGAACGCGTTCAACAGTTTGCCGCTGGTCCGATCAGTGACGTAGAAGAAGCCGTTACGGTCGGCGTGGGCGCCAGCCTTGTGGAGCTTGCCTTTCTTGTCGACGTAATCGAACAGCACGATCTCGTTGTTGCCGGAGAAATCCCAGGTGTCGTTGGGCGTGTGCTGATAGAACCACTTGATCTCGCCGGTGCTCGGATCCACGCCCACCTGCCCGGAAGTGTAGAGGCTGTCGTAGTCCTTGGGATCACCGTCGGGCGCGGTGCGAGCCCAGCCGTTCCAGGGCGCGGGGTTGCCCGCGCCGATAACGATGGTGTTGGTTTGCGGATCGAAAGTGGCACTCTGCCAGGGCGCGCCGCCGCCGTGACTCCAGGCCTTGGCCTTGCCGGTTTCGGTGTTGGGATCGTCCGGCCAGGACGGCGCGCGTGGATCACCACTGGGGGTGCTTTCCTTGCCGTTGAGACGGCCCATGTGGCCTTCCACGAATGGCCGCATCCAGATTTCCTCACCGGTATCCGGGTCGCGGGCGAACAACTGGCCGACGACGCCGAATTCATCGCCGGAGGAGCCGTGAATCAGCAGGACTTTCCCGGTTTTCTGATCCTTAACGATGGTCGGTGCGCCGGTCATGGTGTAGCCGACCTTGTGGTCGGCGAACTTCTTGCGCCAGACTACTTTGCCGGTGTCCTTGTTCAACGCCACGATGCTGGCATCCAGGGTACCGAAGAAAATCTTGTCGCCGTAGATGGCGGCGCCACGGTTGACCACGTCACAGCAGGGCCGGATGTCATCCGGCAGGCGGTGAGAATAGTCCCACAACTTTTTGCCGGTGCGGGCGTCGACGGCGAATACCCGGGAGTAGGAGCCGGTGACGTAGATCACGCCATCGTGGACCAGAGCCTGGGATTCCTGGCCGCGTTGTTTCTCATCGCCAAACGAGAAAGACCAGGCCGGTGTCAGCATGGAGACGTTGTCGGCGTTGATGTCGTTGAGGGTGCTGTAGCGCTGGGCCTGGATGCCCAGGCCGTACATCAGCACATCATCGGTGGTGGCGGCATCGTTGGCGATGTCTTCCCAGGTTACCGCCTTGGTGGCGGAATGTGCGGCGCCACTTACCCCGATCGTGGCCCCGATCATGGTGGCCAGGGTAACCGCGCCGGCAAGGCGCTTGGCCTTTCCGGAAAACGGTGTGTTGCGGCTTGTTGTTTTCATACCTGTTCCTCGGCTTGTTGGTATCGGTCGCGGAGTGTTCCCGCCCCGCTGCGAATGAAGACAGCATCAGAGTCCCCGAGGGCGAGCTTGGCCGCTACCGACAGCAGGCCGAGAAATCTAGCCAATTGGGTCTAGTACCAAGGATGTAGACAGGTTTGGTCCAAGGACGAGTAGGTCGATGGAGAGCGGGCCGCTAGATTGAAATACGGCGTGAAGTCCTGGAGTTGTCTTCACGCTTTACCGCCGTATTGCAATCCCCGATTTGAAGGACCCCGACGATGACCAGAACAAAAGTTATTCTCATCATTACCTCCCTGTTGTCCCTGGCCGGTCTGGCCTGGGGACACGGCAACGTCACGCCGCAGTCAGTCAACACCCGAGGCCTGGAAGAACTGGGCGAGGAATGGCGCGACACCAACCCTTACCGCGAATCGCATCCGCAACACGATCTGGCGGTGGAAGTGGGGGAGTCCGCCTATAACCAGAACTGCGCCGCCTGCCATGGCCTGGAAGCCAAATCCGGCGGTATTGCCCCGGATCTGCGCGAACTGGAAAACGGAGATTACGGTGACGAATGGTACAAGGAGCGGGTGGTCAATGGTGCCAGCCGTGATGGCCGGGTGCTGATGCCGCCGATGGCCAATTACCTCAGCCAGGAAGCGCTGTGGGCGATCCGCACCTGGCTGGAAACCGTCAGCCTGGAAACCACCGGCGGCAATTAAGCGGCCGCTGAGCAAAAGGAGGGGTGGCCATGGCCGGTTACCTGAAACCGCTACTGGCGGTGCTGATACTGCTTGGCGCACCCTGGAGCGTGGCCGAGGAAGCACGGGAAGACCCGCTGGGGTCGTTCATGTGGGAACGCTATCGTGAGCGTTTTCTTGGCGATACACCGGTGCGTTTTGATTCGCGGGTCGGTATCCAGGCGCCGGCGTTCGCCGAGGATTCCGGGCAGGTTCCCATCGATGTGGACGCCTCGGACTTCAATGGCCGCTTTCAGCGCATGCTGTTGTGGGTGGAGCTGAATCCGATCCCGCTGGTGTTCGACTATCGGCCCTTGAGTGACGGCCTGGGCCGTCTTTCCATCAATGTGCGTCTGGAGCAGTCCTCGGCGGTGCGGGTGGCGGTGCTCAGTGATGGCGTCTGGCACGTCGGCAGTACCCGTATCGAAGGCGAGGGCGGCGGCTGCACTACACCGGGTATCGCCAAGACCGAGGACAACTGGTCAAAGGACTTCGGCAGGATCAAGGCCCGGCGTTTCGGGCATGAGTCGGGCAGCCGGGTACGGGTAAAGCTCTCTCACCCCATGGACAGTGGTCTGATTCCGAGCACACGGCCGTTTTATGTGGAGCAGGTGGCGTTTGTTCACGGCGACGAGCCGGTGGCAAGCATGACATGGCAGGCTTCGGTCAGTGAGAACCCGGAACTGGCGCTGACCCTCAAGGGCGATGCCGGCACCGCCTATCGGTTCCAGGCCCGGGACAACAACGGTAATGAGTTTGATCATGTCATCCCCTGACGGTGCAACGCGTTCGTGGTTGGTGAAGGCCGTGCTGTCCGTCGGCCTGGCGCTGTTCGCCGGCCCGGCGCCGGCCTTCGACTATCACCTCAAGCCAGTGGCCGTGGCGGAGCGCACCTGGATGGTGCAAGGACGGCGCGAGGAGCTCTCCGAGGACAACGGCGGTGATATCGCCAATGCCGCGTTCATCGCCACCGGTGACGGCGTCATCGTTATCGATACCGGCAGCACACTGAGTTACGGCCGGGCGTTGCGGGCGGCCATCGCCACGGTCACCGACCAGCCGGTGCGCTGGGTCATCAACACCCATCATCACCCGGATCATGTGTTCGGCAATCAGGCCTTCGAGGGTGCGGAGATTTCCGCGTTGCCGGCCACCATAGCCGCGCTGAAACGGGACGCCGACAGCTTCCGCACCACACTCTATCAACGGCTGGGTGACGCCGTGCGAGGTACGGAAACCGCCTTGCCGACCCGCGTCCTGGAGGCAGGGGAATCCCGTTTCGGTGACTACCCATTGCGACTGTTTGCCTTCAGCGGTCATTCCGGCGCCGACCTGGTGGTGCTTGATCCGGCCACCGGGGTGTTGTTCACCGGCGATCTGGTGTTTCACCACCGGGCGCCGACCACTCCTCATTCCCCCGGGATCGGAATCTGGCGGGAACAACTCCGGCAAGTGCGCGCGCTGCGGTTTGACGTCCTGGTGCCAGGCCATGGCCCGGCGGCCAAGGATGAGTCCCCGGTGGTCGAGACACTCGACTACCTGGATTGGCTGGATCGACGCCTCACCAATGGGGCGGCCAGCGGCGCCACCCGCAACGAAGTGATTCAGGCGCCGTTGCCGGAACGCTTCGCCGACATGGCGCTGGTGCGTTACGAGCTGACCCGCAGTGTCAGCCATTTCTACGCCGACTACGAGGAAGCGCTGTTGTGGGCGGATCCGGATACGACCAAATAAGGGCCGAATTAGTACCTTGGTAGCATGCGGGCGCTACCGGCCCGGCACTAATCTGAATATCCAGACAGTCCGCCCGAGAGTGTGGCGGAGACACTCAGGATCAGCATAAAAAAGCGAGGAAGTACGGCTATGATTTACGACAATCCCGGTAGTCAGGGCGCCCTGGTCTCCTTCAAAGAGCGCTACCAAAACTACATTGGCGGTGAGTGGGTGGCTCCTGTTAAGGGCCAGTACTTCGACAACATCAGTCCGGTCAATGGCAAGGTGTTCTGTCAGGTGCCCCGTTCTTCCGCCGAAGACATTGATCTGGCACTGGATGCCGCTCACCGTGCCGCGCCAGGCTGGGCACGCACCTCGGTGGCCGAGCGCGCCAATCTGCTGCTGAAAATCGCCGACCGGATCGAAGGCAGCCTGGAATCCCTGGCCGTGGCGGAAACCTGGGATAACGGCAAGGCGGTGCGTGAAACCCTCAACGCCGATATTCCCCTGACGGTGGATCACTTCCGCTATTTCGCCGGTTGTATTCGCGCCCAGGAAGGGACCCTCGCGGATATCGACGCCAACACAGTGGCCTACCATTTCCATGAACCGCTGGGTGTGGTCGGGCAGATCATCCCCTGGAATTTCCCGATCTTGATGGCCGCCTGGAAACTGGCGCCGGCGTTGGCGGCGGGCAACTGCGTGGTGTTGAAACCGGCGGAGCAGACCCCGGTATCGATCCTCAAGGTGATGGAACTGATCGGTGATTTGTTGCCGGCCGGCGTGGTGAACGTGGTCAACGGTTTCGGCGACGAAGCCGGCCAGGCCCTGGCCACCAGCAAACGCATCGCCAAGATCGCCTTCACCGGTTCCACCCCGGTGGGCTCGCACATCCTCAAATGCGCCGCGGAGAACATCATCCCCTCCACCGTGGAGCTGGGCGGCAAATCGCCCAACATTTACTTCGCCGACATTCTCAATGCCGAGCCGGAGTTCATCGACAAAGCGGTGGAAGGGCTGGTGCTGGCGTTCTTCAATCAGGGAGAGGTCTGCACCTGCCCGTCCCGGGCGCTGATTCAGGAAAGCATGTACGACGACTTCATGGAACGGGTAGTGGCACGCATCGCCACCATCAAGCGCGGCAACCCGCTGGATACCGAGACCCAGGTCGGTGCTCAGGCTTCCCAGGAGCAGTTCGACAAGATCATGTCCTACATGGAAGTGGCCCGTAGCGAAGGTGCCGAGTTCCTGTCCGGTGGTGACCGTGAGTCTCTGGCCGGTGAACACGGTGACGGTTTCTACATTCAACCGACGCTGCTCAAGGGCCACAACAAGATGCGGGTGTTCCAGGAGGAGATCTTCGGCCCGGTGGTGGCGGTGACCACCTTCAAGGACGAGGCGGAAGCACTGGAAATCGCCAACGATACCGAGTTCGGTCTTGGTGCCGGGGTATGGAGCCGGGATATCAATGTGGCGTTCCGCATGGGCCGCGGTATTCAGGCTGGCCGGGTCTGGACCAACTGTTATCACGCCTACCCGGCCCACGCCGCCTTTGGCGGTTACAAGAAATCCGGTATCGGCCGGGAAACCCACAAGATGATCCTGGACCACTACCAGCAGACCAAGAACCTTCTGGTCAGCTACGACGTAAACCCGCTTGGCTTCTTCTGAAGCCAATGGATAAACCGGCGGAAGCAGGAGGGGAAATGTTCTCCCGACCTCTCCGCCGGTCCCGCTGCTTTCCCTGCCCATCCTCCCTCTCCGTTGCTTGATTGCGATCAAGGCTCCCGCTTGCACTACACTGGATCATGGGTGCGCTATTCCAACAACAGCGGAGGTTCCCATGCGAGCCATGAGCTTGCGAAAGATCGGCGAGCCGCTTGAATTGATCGATTGCCCGGCAGCCCGTCCCGGCCCCGGCGAGCTGCGCCTTCAGGTCGAAGCCTGTGGGGTCTGCCGCACCGATCTGCACGTGGTGGACGGCGAGTTGGAGGACGTCAAGCTTCCTCTGATTCCCGGTCATGAAATTGTTGGCCGGGTGGTGGAACTGGGGCCCGGCTCAAGCCGCTTCTCCCTCGGGCAGCGCGTTGGTCTCCCGTGGCTCGGGCATAGCTGCGGGCAATGCCGCTATTGCCTGGCCGGCCAGGAAAACCTGTGTGACACCCCCGGATTTACCGGCTACACCATGGATGGTGGTTACGCGGAACACTGCGTGGCCTCGCAGGACTATGCCTTTGCCCTACCGGAAGAGTCTGACGCCGTCAGCCTGGCGCCGTTGATGTGCGCTGGTCTGATCGGTTACCGCTCCTATCGGATGGCCGGGGAGGCGCCGCGCCTGGGCCTCTACGGTTTTGGCGCGGCGGCGCACATTCTCACCCAACTGGCCTGTTGGCAGGGGCGCGAGGTCTACGCATTCACCCGTCCTGGAGACAGTACCGCGCAGGCGTTCGCGCTGGAAATGGGGGCGAGTTGGGCCGGTGGGTCGGATCAGGCGCCGCCGATGGAACTGGACGCGGCCATTCTATTCGCTCCGGTGGGCGCGTTGGTGCCGGTGGCGTTGCGCGCCGTGCGCAAAGGCGGTGTGGTGGTCTGCGGCGGCATTCATATGAGTGATATCCCGGCGTTCCCCTATGCCGATCTGTGGGGCGAACGGGTGATCCGTTCCGTCGCCAACCTGACCCGGGAAGATGGCGAGCAGTTCTTGCACCTTGCGTCGCAGGCCGGCATCGAGGTGGCGACCCGGGTCTATCGGTTGGATGAGGCGAACGAAGCGCTGGACGACCTGCGTGCCGGCCGCCTCAACGGCGCGGCGGTGTTGGTGCCTTGAGCAGGAAGCCGCTGTGGGAAGTTTGTTTGCAAGCGGATATCCAACGCCGGAAGGGCCGATTCGCCAGCAAGCTGGTCTCCCACAGCTTTACTACAGGGCTGCTGTGGGAAGCTTGCTCGCAAGCGAATATCCTGAGCGGAATTTGTCAGCAGGCGTGGCTGCCACGGCGGCCTTGTAGCTGCCTCTGAGTTCATATCAACGGCGCTGATAAAAAAGGCCGCCCCAGGGGCGGCCAAATGGCACAGTGGAATGGATCCGCTCGGCGGATCTACCAGGAGAGTGCGGCCCCCACTGCCAGAGTGTCGGTGGATTCAATCTCGCCGGCCTGCTTGTCATCGATTTCGAAGCGGCTGAAATTACCGAGCAGTTTCAGGCTGTCGTTGACCGCGTAGCTGAGCAGAACGGCTTTGTTCTCATAGTCGGCTTCACCGCCGAGCAGATTGCCGTCGTCCTCGCTACGGCCATAGGACAGCGCCAGCCGGAATTTATCGATCTGCTGGCCGAACTGGAGCAGGTACCCCTTGCTGTCGATCTCCCTCAGGTTGGCCTGGCCCAGGTTGTTGGAGAACAAGGGATGCATGCCCTCCGCATCGAAGCCCGAAGCGGTGATGGAGGTACCGCCGAGTTTGGCCTGAACGCCGTAACCCAATCCCCGTGAGGTCACATCCTCAATGGTACTGTCGGTGTTTTCCGAGGTCTGATAAGCGCCGTTGATCCAGGCATACAGTTCGGTGGCGCCGAGGCTGGTCTGGTAGCTCACTTCGGTTTCGAAACGCGGTGCCGATTGATAGGCCTTGCCGGTGCCGCCGACGTCGTTGCTGTCATAGGGATCGAGAACGCCCACGGCGACTTTCAAGGCATGTTGTTGGGGACTGCGGTAAGTGATCTGGGCGCTGGGGAAGGGGTAGGGGTAGCCGGTGCCGATATTGCCAAAGGACACGCCGCCGCCGTCCATCAGGCCGAGGGTATCGCTGGCCTGGCCGAAACCCGACAACAGTTCGTCGCGCAGAATATTGGAACGGGCGAACAGACCAAAGTCCTTACCGATCAACACCTGACCCCAGCCGCCGTCGATGGTGCCGTAGAACTGCCGCACGTCGATGCCGGTTTCGGTACCGTTGGTTTCACTGTCATTGATGGTGACCCAGAACGAGGACCGGGCGCCGAGTTTCAGGTCGCCGGCCTGGCGGGACACATTGAAGCCGATCCAGTTCGGCAGAAACCCCATCTTTACCCGGGACTGGCGCCGGTCGAACTGGTCGCCAGGGCGGTCCACGTCGTTGTTTACGTAAAAGGCGTTGATATAGCCATCGGTGGAGAAAGTAGTCTGATTATCATCGTAGAGCTTGATTTCCGCCTGCGCGGCGGTACTGGCAAACGATGCCAGCAGAGCACAGATGAGAGGTAGCCTTTTGTTGTTGTGCATGGTTCGCTCCATGTTTTTTTGCGTCGTTCGGAGCGGGCAGTATGGAAAGAGGCTGGCGACGGCGAATCCCGCTTTGGTCGGGAAGGCGTCTTAAGACCGGGAAGACCTGTTGGGGGGCACGAAAGTCGTGCGCGGGTGTGGGGTCGGGAACTAGAACGAAGAGAGGGGGGAGGTGGGAGAAGGAGAAGCCCGGCGTGGTCGCGCCGGGCGGATGCACTCAACCCTGGGTGCCGGAAGCGTCGTTGTCTTCCTGCTCCGGGGCGGTGTTGATCACGGTGGCCTGATCCTCCAGCCAGCCGCCACCCAGGGCCCGATACAGGGTGATCTGATTGGCAAGCTTGCTGAGCGTGATGGACACCAGCTCCTGGCGGGCGGTCAGCAGACTGCGCTGCGCGTCCAGTACCGCCAGATAGTCGTCCGCGCCCAGTTCGTAGCGTTGCTGGGACAGTTCCAGTGAGCGCCGGGTGGCGTCCACCAGCGCCTGTTGGGCGATTTCCTGTTCCAGCAGGGTTTCCCGGGACACCAGCGCATCCGAGACCTCCTGGAAGGCGGTCTGGATGGTTTGTTCGTAGCTGGCCACGCTCTGGTCCCGGCGTACTTCCGCCACGTCCAGGCTGGCGCGGTTGCGCCCGCCAGTGAAGATCGGCAGGGATATGCTGGGGGAGAACGACCAACTGCGCGACCCGCTCTCGAACAGCCCGTCCAGCTCGGCGCTGCTGGTACCAAAGGTGCCGGTCAGGGAAATACTCGGGAAGAACGCCGCCCGGGCTGCTCCGATGTTGGCATTGGCCGCCCGCAGCAGATGTTCCGCGCGGATGATGTCCGGCCTTGCCAGCAGCACATTGGAGGACAGCCCGGAGGGCACCTCCGACAGTTCCACCAGCCCGGATTCCTCCAGATTATCGTTGGGCAGCGGCGGCAGCGGCGCGCCGACCAGGGTGGCCAGGGCGTTCCGGTCCTGGGCCACCAGGCGGGCGAAGCGGGCGCGATTGGCGCGGGCGGTTTCCAGCGCGGTCTGCGCCTGACGCAGTTCCAGTTCGGAGCCGACACCGAGGTCGAAGCGACGCTGGGTCAGGTCCAGGGAGGACCGGTAGGCCTCCATGGTCTCCTCGCTGATGCGCAGGTTTTCACGGTCCGCCACCAGAGTCAGATAAGCGTTGGCTACTTCCGAGACCAGCGTGATATGGGCGCTGCGCTGGGCCTCTTCACTGGCCAGATAATTCTGCAAGGCGGCGTCCTTGAGACTGCGCACCCGGCCGAACAGATCCAGCTCGTAGGCGGAGATGCCCACGTTGGCGCCGTACTGACTCTGCACCTGGCTCTCGCCGGTGTTGTTCAGGTCGCCGGGCACCCGCTGGCGGGTGCCGGTGCCGTTGAGGCCGATATCCGGAAACAGGTCGGCCCGTTGAATCCGGTACTGGGCGCGCAACTCTTCCACATCCAGCATGGCCAGACGCAGATCCCGGTTGTTGGCCAGGGCGGTCTGGATCAGTTGCTGCAGTTCCGGTTCGGCGAAGAAATCCCGCCAGCCGGGCAGGGTGACCTGCGTGGCGTCGGCGCCTTCACGGAACTGATCCGGTACCGGGGACGGGGGCTGTTCATAACTGGGCGCCAGCGTACAGCCGCTCAAGGCCAGAGCGACGGCCAGCGCCATGGAAGCGGGCTTCAAAGTCATCCGCGGATCTCCTCGGACGGCTCGTTACGGTCACCTTTGCCGTTCAACGGCACACCGGACAACTTACGAACCACCACATAGAACAAAGGAATGAAGAAAATAGCCAGGGCGGTGGCGGTGAACATGCCGCCAAACACGCTGGTGCCGATGGCGTTACGGGCACCGGAGCCGGCACCGCTGCTCAGCATCAGCGGCGTCACACCGAGCATGAACGCCATGGAAGTCATCAGGATCGGGCGCAGCCGCATTCGTGTGGCCTCCAGCGTGGCTTTCCACAACGAGTAGCCCTGATCCTCCAGGTCCTTGGCGAACTCGGCGATCAGGATCGCGTTCTTCGCCGATAGCCCTATGGTGGTGAGCAGCCCGACCTGGAAGAACACATCATTTTCCAGGCCCCGGCCCAGCGAGAACAGGACCGCGCCGATCACACCCAGGGGCACCACCAGCATCACCGCGAACGGAATCGACCAGCTTTCGTACAGAGCGGCGAGACACAGGAACACCACGATCAGGGACAGCGCATACAGCGCCGGCGCCTGGTTGCCGGACTGACGTTCCTGGTAGGACAGGCCGGTCCACTCGTAGCCGAAGCCCTCGGGCAGATCCGCGGCCAGGCCTTCCAGCGCGGTCATGGCGTCGCCGGTGCTGTAACCGGGCATGGCATTACCCTGGATGTTCACCGAGGATACGCCGTTGTAACGCTGCAGTTGCTGCGGACCATATTGCCAGTCGCCAGTGGCGAAGCTGGAGAAGGGCACCATCTGGTTATTGCTGTTGCGCACGTACCAGGTGCCGATGTCCTCCGGCAGCATGCGGTCTTCCGCGTCGCCCTGGACATAGACCCGCTTGATCCGGCCGCGATCGAGGAAGTCATTGACATAGGTGGAACCCCAGGCCACCGACATGGTGTTGTTGATGTCGGCGATGGAGACACCCATGGACTGTGCCTTCAGGTGATCCACATCGACCTTGTACTGCGGCGCGTCGGGCAGGCCGTTGTAACGCACCTGTACCATGGACGGATCCTGGTTGGCCTGACCAAGCAACTGGCCCATGGCCTGATTGAGGGCGTCATGGCCCAGGCCGGCACGGTCCTGGAGCTGGAAGTTGAAACCGCTGGCCACACCCAGAGCCGGGATCGACGGCGGGTTCAAGGCGAAGATGATCGCCTCGCGGATGCCGCCGAAGTACCCCATGGCACGGCCGATGATCTGATCGATGCCATCAGTGCCGAGGTCACGATCCTCCCAATCCCGCAGCCGGACGAACGCGATCCCCGAGTTCTGTCCACGACCGGCGAAGCTGAAGCCGGCCACGGTGAAGATCGATTGCACCGCGTCTTTTTCCTCCTCCAGGAAGTAGTACTCCATCTTCTTCAGTACTTCGATGGTCTGCTCCTGGGTGGCCCCGACCGGCAACTGAACCTGCGCCAGCATGATGCCCTGGTCCTCTTCCGGCAGGAAGGCGGTGGGCAGACGGGTGAAGGTGAACGCCAGCACCGCCACCACGGCCACATAGATCAGTAGATAGCGGCCACGGCGGCCGAGAATTTTCTCCACCTTGTCGTGATAGCCGTGGCTGGCGCGATCAAAGTTGCGATTGAACCAGCCGAAGAAGCCCTTCTTGTCGCCGTGGGAGGCGTCCTGCTGCTTGAGCATGCTGGCGCACAACGCCGGCGTCAGGATCAAAGCCACCAGCACCGACAACACCATGGCCGAAACGATGGTGATGGAGAACTGGCGGTAGATGGCACCGGTGGAACCGGGGAAGAAGGCCATCGGGATAAATACCGCGGACAGCACCAGGGCGATACCGACCAGAGCGCCGGTGATCTGTCCCATGGATTTGCGCGTGGCCTCACGGGGAGGCAGCCCCTCTTCCGCCATCACCCGTTCCACGTTTTCCACCACCACGATGGCGTCGTCCACCAGCAGACCGATGGCCAGCACCATGCCGAACATGGTCAGGGTATTGATCGAGAAGCCGAAGGCGAACAGCACCGCGAAGGTCCCCAGCAGCACCACCGGAACGGCGATGGTGGGGATCAGGGTGGCGCGGAAATTCTGCAGGAACAGGTACATCACCAGGAACACCAGCAGAATCCCCTCAAACAGGGTCTTCACCACCTCCATGATGGAAATTTCCACGAACGGCGTGGTGTCGTAGGGGAAATCCATCTGCATGTCTTCGGGGAAGAACTGACTCAGATCGTCGAGCGTGGATTTCACCCGTTCGGCGGTATCCAGAGCATTGGCGCCGGTAGCCAGGTTGATCCCCAGGCCGGTGGCGGAAGTGCCGTTGTAACGCCCGGTGATATCGTAGCTTTCCTTGCCGAACTCGATGTTGGCGACGTCCTTGAGCCGTACCTGGGAGCCGTCATCGTTGACGCGCAGCAGAATCCGTCCAAATTCCTCCGGGGTCTGCAGCAAGGTCTGCACGATGATGGAAGCGCTCAGTTGCTGACCTTCCACCGCCGGGTTGCCGCCAATCTGGCCACCGGTGATCTGGTTGTTCTGCACCGTGATCGCCTGGGTGACGTCCGCCGCGGTCAAACCGAACTCGGTCATTTTCTGGGAGTCGAGCCAGACCCGCATGGCGTACTGGGTGCCGAACAGCTGGGTGGTACCCACGCCTTGCACCCGGCTGATCGGATCCTGGATGTTGGCCGCCACATAGTCGGCGAGGGCGGCGTTGTCCAGTTCGCCGGATTTGGAGTTGAACGCCACCACCATCAGGAAGGTGTCGGAGGACTTGCTCACCTGCACCCCTTGCTGTTGCACCACCTGGGGCAGGCGCGGGGTGGCCAGTTGCAGTTTGTTCTGCACCTGGACCTGGGCGATATCCGGATCGGTACCGGCGGCGAAGGTCAGGATGATCTGCGCGTTACCGGAGGAATCACTGGTGGAAGACATGTACAGCAGGTTATCGATGCCGTTCATCTGCTGCTCGATAACCTGCGTCACCGAATCTTCCACCGCTTTCGCCGAAGCCCCCGGGTAGGTGGCCTCGATAGTGACTTCCGGCGGTGCCACGGTGGGGTACTGTTCCACCGGCAAAGTATTGATCGCCAGGGCGCCCGCCATCATCAGAACGATGGCGATCACCCAGGCGAAAATGGGTCGATCAATAAAGAAATTGGCCATGTTGCTCCCCGATTACTCGGCGTTGGCGTTATTCGGGCCGTTGTCCTGGGCCTGGGTTTGCTGCGCTTGCTGTTGTTGCGCCTCGACGTCCACACCTTCCACCGGCATGCCGGGGCCGATTTTCTGCAGGCCGTCGACGATCAGTTTGTCGCCGGCGGCGAGACCCTCGCCGATCAACCAGCGGTTGCCCACCGTGCGCACGGTTTCCACCTGACGTTTTTCCACCGTGTTGTTGTCGCCGATGACCAGGGCGCTGGCGGTGCCCTGCGGATCACGAGTGACCGCTTTCTGTGGCACCAGGATGGCGTTGTCACGTTGTCCCTGAGGCAGCTTGGCGCGTACGAACAGACCGGGCAGCAGATCGCCTTCGGGATTGGGGAACAGGGCGCGCAGGGTGATCGAGCCGGTGCTTTCATCGACGGCGTATTCCGAGAACTGCAGGGTCCCGTTCTGGTCGTACTCGGTACCGTCCTCCAGTACCAGAGTGACGCGCGCCTTGTCTTCGCCGACTTGTTCCAACTGTCCGCTTTCCATGGCCACGCGCAGTTGGCGCAACTCACGGGCGGACTGGGTGAGGTCCACATAGATCGGGTCCAACTGGCGAATGGTGGCCAGCGCCTGGCTCTGGTTGGCGGTGACCAGAGCGCCGGCGGTAACGCTGGAACGGCCGATGCGTCCGGAGATCGGCGCCTTGACGCTGGCGTAATCCAGGTTCAGGCGAGCGGTTTCCACCGCGGCCTGAGCGGCGGCGATCTGCGCTTTGTTGGTAGCCAGGCTGGCCTGGGCGTTGTCGTACTCCTGGCGGCTCACCGCGTTCGCCTCCACCAGCTTCTTATAGCGCTCGGCCAGCAGCTGGTTGGACTCCAGCGTGGACCGGGCGCTGGCCAGATCGGCCTGGGCGCTGGCCAGTGCCGCCTTGAATTGGCGATCGTCGATGCGGTAGAGCACCTGGCCGGCTTCGACCTCGGCGCCTTCATCGAACAGGCGTTCCTTGATGATCCCGCTCACCTGGGGACGGATTTCCGCCACCTCGTAAGGGGTGGTGCGGCCAGGCAGCTCGTTAACGACGGTATAGGGCTCCGATTTGACCGTGATGAAACCCACCTGTGCCGCGCCGCCGGCACCTTGCTGCTGAGGCGCGTCGTTTCCGCAGGCGGTCAGGGCGAGGGCAAAAAAGAAAAGGACAGAAAAATGGACCGATCGTGCGCGCATAGAAACCTCGGTTTCCTATGAAAATCAATGAATTTTGGTTGCTTCCGTTACGGCGAGAAAGCGCGGATACCCGATAATTACATAAAAGCGAAAAGAGTATACATACATTCGTAGATGTATGTATAGTTCTCTCACCAACTGAATCACAGGAGTCCGGCCATGAGGCGCACCAAGGCGGAAGCTCAGGAGACCCGTGAGCAGATACTCGACGCGGCGGAACGCGTCTTTCACGAAAAAGGTGTATCGAGGACCTCCTTGAATGACATTGCCAGCGCGGCGGGGTTCACTCGTGGCGCCATTTATTGGCATTTCAAAAACAAACACGATGTTTTCGCCGCCATGCTGGAGCGGAAGCGTTTGCCACTCGAGGCTCTGGCGCAGCGGGCGGAGCACCCTGAAGAGAAGGACCCGCTGGGACGCTTGCGGGAGTTTCTGATCTATATGCTCTGTGAGACCGTCCGTGATCCAAGCCGTCGGCGGGTATTGGAGATCATATTCCAAAAATGTGAATTTACTGTGGAAACCGACCCCCTGATGACCCGTCAGAAGGAATCCTTTCTGGAAGCCTCCAGGTCCATGCGGACCATCCTCGGTCGCGCAATCGAGCGCGGGCAGCTGTCGGAAAGCCTGAATATCGAGCGTGCCGTTAACCTGCTGCATGTGCAAGTGTGCGGCCTTCTTTATGTCTGGTTGCTGATCCCGGAGACCTTTGATCTTGAGCAGGAAGCCGCCCACCATGTGGACTGTTATCTCAATACGCTGAAACTGTGCCCCTCCATTTCCGGATGTCCGGACTCTCCTTCCTGATTTGCCTTTCTGATTTCGGAACGTAATTTCGAAATAATTGACGCGATCCAAGCAGCGTGTCACATTCTTTGCCCCCGCACGGACAGTGCCGGATGCCCGCCGGGCTGGTGGCGAATTGCCTTGGCTGCCCGGGCATCAACCGATAAAACAAAGCCATGCCGGCAACACAATACGTGCCTGGAACCGCCAGGCCAAGTCGTTTCCAGGGCTTCGTCCATTGCCGCCGTCGTGACCGGAAAAAGACCGGAACAGGAGAATAACGATGAGTAAACTGTTTGATCTCACGGGAAAAGTCGCTCTGATCACCGGATCCACCCGGGGTATTGGTAAAGCCATCGCCGAGGAAATGGCCCGTGCTGGTGCCAGGGTGGTGATCTCCAGTCGCAAGCCGGAGCCTTGCCATGAAGTGTGCGAGGCAATCAAGGCGGAAGGCCATGAGGCCATTGCCGTGCCCTGTAACGTGGGCAGCAAGGACGACTTGATGAATCTGGTGGATGAAACCCTTTCCGCCTTCGGCAAGATCGATATTCTGGTCTGTAACGCCGCCACCAACCCGGTTTATGGCCCCACCGCGGAAGTCAGCGATGAGGCCTGGGACAAGATTCTCGATACCAACGTCAAGGGCACGTTCTGGCTGTGCAATCGGGTGTTGCCGATCATGGCGGAGAATGGCGGCGGTAACGTGGTGATCATTTCCAGCATCGCCGGCCTGCGAGGCAATACCGTGATTGGTACCTACGGGGTATCCAAGGCGGCGGAAGCCGCGCTGGCTCGTAACCTGGCGGTGGAATGGGGGCCGAAGAACATTCGTGTCAACGCCATCGCCCCCGGTCTGGTGCGCACCGATTTCGCCAAGGCCCTGGTGGAAGACCCGGTCCGCCGCCAGCGTGCCGAGGAGCGCACCCCGGTGCGCCGTATTGGCGATCCGGTGGACATCGCCGGGGTGGCGTTATTCCTGTCCAGCGCGGCCAGTGCCTACGTGACCGGGCAGACCATCGTGGCGGATGGCGGCGAAACCATTTGTTGATGGCGGCGGCACGCTTGTGAGCCAATCGCTGTGAGCCAATCGCGGCTTGTGGATCGCTGCTGTCGGGTCAATTTTCGCGGATTGGGCGCCTGGCTCAATTCGCGAGCAAGCTCGCTTCCCACAGAGAGGGCTACTCATGCCGCTGTGGGAAGCTGCTTTAGCAGCGAATGGCGTGTTAGCGCCGATTTGATTTGAGGTTCCTTATGGAAGGTCAACCGGAACTGGTGCCGGTTCTTGAGGCGCATCGTTTCGATGAATCACGTCTGGCCGGGTATCTGGAGCAGGCCGGACTGCTGGCCGGAACGTTACGGGTGCGGCAATTCCAGGGCGGACAGTCCAACCCCACCTACCTTCTGGAAAGCGGTGAGCGCCGTTATGTGCTGCGCAAAAAACCACCGGGGAAGGTGTTGCCGTCAGCGCATCAGGTGGACCGCGAATACCGCGTGATGAAAGCGCTGGGCGAGCACAGCGATGTGCCGGTGCCGGCCATGCGCGCGCTCTGCGAGGACGATGACGTTATTGGTACCAGCTTTTATGTCATGGATTACGTGCCCGGACGCGTGTTTTCCGAGCCGTTGCTGGAATGCCTGCCCACTGATCAGCAACGCCGTGCCGTCCATGAAGCCATGGTGGACACGCTGGCCAAACTACATAGCGTTGACTACAAGGCCGCCGGTTTGGAGGATTTTGGACGTCCTCAAGGGTATGTGGCGCGGCAGGTGAAGCGCTGGCGGGCGCAATATGAAGCTTCCAAGACCGATGATCTGCCGGCCATGGATAACTTGATCGACTGGCTTGAGGAACACATTCCCGAAGACGGCAGCGCCGCCATTGCCCATGGCGACTTCCGCATGGGTAACCTGCTGCTGGCCCCGGATCGGCCTGAAGTCGTGGCGGTGCTGGACTGGGAGCTGGCCACTATTGGGCATCCGCTGGCGGATCTGGCTTACTTCTGCCTGCCGTACCATTTGCCCCATGGTATTCAGGGCGTGCGTGGTCTGGATGGTCTGGATCTGGGCGAGCGCGGTATTCCCGACGAGCATGCCTTGCTGGAGCGTTACTGTCGTGGTTGCGGTCGCGATGGCATCAACGACTGGCCGGTGTTTCTGGCTTTCGCGCTGTTCCGTACCGCGGCGATCCTGCAAGGGGTTTATGCTCGCGCGCTGCAGGGCAACGCCAGCAACCGCGATGCGCTGGAAGTGGGCAAACGGGCCGGGTTGATGGCCGAACGTGGCTGGCAAATCGCCCGTACTCACCAGTAGCGCCAACGGCGTCATCATCGCTTCACGCCGACCGCACAGCATAGGAGCGGACGGTACACAAGAATTCGGACAATACAGGAGCCACCATGAAGCCTTTCCAACGTATCCTTCTCACCAACGACGATGGCATCGACGCCCCGGGCCTGAAAGTGGCCGAGGTGATCGCCGGGGAACTGGCCGAGGAGGTCTGGGTGGTGGCGCCGGAACATGATCAAAGCGGGGTGGGGCAGAGTATTTCCCTGCACAGTCCGTTGCGGGTCTACCACCACGGCGAGCGCCGCTATGCCGTTTCCGGCACGCCGGCGGACTGCGTCCTGTTCGCCATGGCTGAATGGTTGGAGGAAACGCCCCCGGATCTGGTGTTGTCGGGAGTTAACTGTGGCGCCAATCTGAGTGACTCGGTGATGTACTCCGGTACCGTCGGCGCGGTGCTGGCGGCGGCCCATCTGGGACTGCCCGGCGTGGCGTTGAGTCAGGCTTTTCTGGATCGGGATGCCATTAACTACACGCCGGTGAGCGAGCTGGCGGTGGGTCTGATCCGGGAGTTATGGGAGCGTCATGCCGGACATTGTTGCTGGAATATCAACTTTCCCGATCTGCCGGTGGCGGAAATCGAGGGTAATCGCATCACCCGCCAGGTGCCGGGCAGCATCCGCCGGGCCCGGCTGATGGCTGGCCGTGACGGCCGCAATCTTTCCTATCACTGGCTCTCCTTTGAGCGCGACCCGGATTCCATCGATCATCCGCAGTCCGATGTGGTGGCACTGCGTGATGGGCGTGTGTCGGTGATGCCGCTGCGGCCGTCCCGCTGCGATGAGGATCTGGCCGATGCATTGTGGGAGAAAGGAGAGTGGCCACTGGCCGGGCAGGACTGAGTGGTTGTATTCGCGAGCAAGCTCGCTTCCCACGGAGGCAGCTACGGAGCCGCTGTGGGAGGCTGTCTTGGCAGCGAATCAGTGTATGGGCGCGCCCGTCAGATCATTCGCCGCCGAAAATATGAAACCATATTCCGAAATAGTATTGACGCCCCGCGGGGCGCGTGTCAGATTCTCCGGCTATTCCATTTGGCGGGCCATGGAGTTCGAAAGCGCCCCGGTCGCCGAAGGTTAGCGACGTATTCCGAAGCATTTCCGCTCCCGGCGGGAGTGGCGGTTTCGTCGTATCACCTGTTGCGTACGCAGCAACAACAAGCGGGTACCAGCCTCCAAGACGCGGGCCCCAAGAAAAAAGTGGCCTATGTCGCCACAGTCGAATCGTAGGGAGAGTTAGCATGTTTGATCGGCATTTTGCCGTTTGGCCTGAAAACCTGCCGCATCACCTGACCATTCCGGAAACCAGCCTCTGCACCAACCTTGATGTCTCCGCGCTGCGCTATCCGGAAAAACCGGCCATCATTTATTACGACCATACCATCACCTACCGGGAACTGAAGCGCCAGGTGGACGCTCTGGCCGGCTACCTGCAATCGCTGGGCGTGGACAAAGGTGACCGCGTGCTGCTGTACATGCAGAACGCTCCTCAATTCATTATCGGTTACTACGCCATTCTGCGCGCCAACGCCATCGTCGTGCCGATCAACCCGATGAACCGCACGGCGGAACTGGAACACTACCTGGAAGACACCCAGGCCACGGTGACGCTGGCGGCGCAGGAAGTGTTCGCCAATATCGCGCCTCTGATCGGTACCCGGGAGCTGCGTCACGTCATCGTGGCGTCCTACAGCGACTACATTGATCCGCAAACCGATCTGGACCTTCCCGCGGAAGTGCGGGCTCCGGCGCAGCCCCTGCAAACCGAAGGCGCGATCGCCTGGCGCGACGCCATCGAGGCTGGCAAGACACCCGGCGAGCTGCTGGTGGGACCGGACGATCTGGCGGTGTTCCCCTACAGTTCCGGGACCACCGGTGCCCCCAAAGGCTGCATGCATACCCACCGGTCGGTGATGGCCACCTGCGTGCACGGCGTGGCCTGGCGCTCCGGCGGCGGCAGTGAGGGCATCATTCTCTCCACTCTCCCGTACTTCCATGTCACCGGCATGCAGGGCGCCATGAACGGGCCCATCTACACCGGCGCCTGTATCGTGTTGATGACCCGCTGGGATCGCCGCACCGCGGCCACCCTGATTCAGCGTTACCAGGTCACCAGTTGGACCAACATCGTCACCATGGCCATCGATCTGCTGTCCGATCCGGAGGTGGAATCCTTCGATCTGTCCAGCCTGCAGAATATTGGTGGCGGTGGCGCGGCCATGCCGGAAGCGGTCTCCGACAAGTTGTTCAAGCTCACCGGCCTGCGCTACATCGAAGGGTATGGCCTCTCCGAGACCATCGCCGCCACTCACATCAACCCCGCCGAGAAGCCCAAGAAGCAGTGCCTGGGCATTCCGGTCTTCGACGTGGATTCCCGCGTCATCGATCAGGACACCGGCAAGGAGCTGGGGGTTGGGGAAGTGGGAGAAATCATTTCCCACGGTCCACAGATCTTCCAGGGGTACTGGAACCGTCCGGAAGAAACCGAGAAGGCCTTTATCGAACTGGACGGCAAGCGGTTCTTCCGTACCGGTGACATGGGCTACTACGACGAAGAGGGCTATTTCTTCATCGTTGACCGGGTGAAGCGCATGATCAACGCGTCCGGCTTCAAGGTCTGGCCCGCTGAAGTGGAAAGTCTGATGTACCGGCACCCCGCCATCCAGGAATGCTGCATCATCTCCGCGCCGCACGAGCGTCGTGGCGAGACCGTGAAAGCCTGTGTGGTTTTAAACGCCAAGGATAAAGATAACGTCAGCGAGGACGATATCATTACCTGGTGCAAGAACGAGATGGCCGCTTACAAGGTGCCGCGGATCGTTGAATTCCGCGACGAGTTGCCCCGTTCTCCCACCGGCAAGGTGATGTGGCGGGCGCTGCAAGAGCAGGAATGGGCGAAAGAAGAAAACGCATCCTGACCTTTTGAGCAACAGCAATTCCCGCCTCGGGATTGCTGTTGCTATTTTCACCATGCGAAATACTGTTCCGAATATTGACGCTTCGGTGAGGTGCTGTTAGCGTCTTGCCTTTCATGCACCATCGTGCATGAAAGTGTGCCGGCGAGAGCGTCCGTACCATAACAACCCAGAAAGTGAAGCGTGCGAATCAGCAGTGGAGAGTGGCGGTGGAGCGTCACTGATAACGACACAAAGCGCGTTTCATTATTATTATAAGGAGTCGCAGTTTTGGACTTGTTTCTGCAGCAAGTGCTCAATGGCCTGACCCTGGGAAGCATTTACGGCCTGGTTGCCCTGGGCCTGACCCTGGTCTATGGCATTCTCCATGTTCCCAATTTCGCCCACGGTGCGCTGTATATGGTGGGAGCCTATGTGGCTTACTTCACCATGGTGGACCTGGGGCTGAACTACTGGCTGGCGATGATCGCCGCTGGCGCGGTAGTCGCCTTCCTTTCCGTTCTCTGTGAGCGTCTCGTTTTTCACCCGCTGCGCAATGCGCCGCCCATTCACGACAAGATCGCCGCCATTGGCATCTTGTTGTTCCTGGAAGCGGTGGTGCAGATGTATTGGGGTGCGGATTTCCGCCGCATGCCCACGCCCTATACCGAGATCCTGCATTTCGGCGGTCTCACCATTCCGGCCCAGCGTCTGTTGATCATCGCCGGTGCCTTCGGCCTGATGGGCGCGTTGCACCTGTATCTGAAAAAGACCATGACCGGTGCCACCATCATCGCCATGGCACAAAACCGGGAAGGTGCCTTCCTGGTGGGTATCGATGCCAACCGCGTGGCGATGATGACGTTCGCCATCGCCGGTGTGCTGGCGGCGGTGGGCGCGACCTTGTTCGCCCCGATCAACCTGGTCTACCCGGCCATGGGCCACCTGCTGATCATGAAAGCGTTCGTGATCATTATTCTCGGCGGTATGGGTAGCATTCCCGGCGCTATCGTCGGCGGTCTGATCATCGGTTTCGCCGAAGCTCTGGGCGGTTTCTATATCTCCAACGAGTACAAGGACGTCATCGCCTTTGCCTTGCTGGTGGTGATTTTGTCGGTGAAACCCACCGGGCTGTTCACCAAGGGGGTGCGCTAATGGATCGCCTGATGAATTTCTTTGTCAGCCCGGTACTGAAATGGGCCTTGCTGGTGTTGGCGGTGGTGTTTCCGCTGATCTCCGATAACGAGTACCACATCTACGTGATGGCCACCGCCTTTATCTGGGCCATCGCCGTCTACGGTATGAACATCATCACTGGCTATTGCGGCCAGCTGAATCTGGCCCATGGCGGTTTCTTCGCCATCGGCGCCTACGTGGTGGCTATCCTCACCGTGGATCACGGGTGGGCGTTCTGGCCGGCGTTCATTGCCGCCGGTCTGGCCGGTGCCATCTTCGGTTTCCTGGTCGGCGTGGTGTCGCTGCGCCTGAAGGAACACTACTTCGCCATCTTCACCTTGTGCGTGGGCTTCATCATTTACCTGCTGCTGGAAAAGTGGGAGGCACTGACGCACGGCTCCCTGGGCATCATCAATATTGCCCCGCCGGAAGGGTTCGGCTTTGTCGATTTCACCGAGACCGTGCCGTTCTATTACCTGGTGCTGGCGTTCCTGGTGTTGTCGGTGTGGCTGGTAAGTCGCCTTTCCCGTTCTCTGTTGGGCCGGACTTTCCTGGCCATCCGCATCAGTGACGACCTGGCGCAATCGCTGGGCATCAACCTGATGCGCAACAAGGTTCTGGCGTTCGTGCTGTCCACCGTTTACGCCGCCTCGGCTGGCGCCTTGTACGCTGGGGTGGTGCGTTTCATCGGCCCGGCGGAAGCGGACGTGGTGCATACCTTCGACATGATCACCTATCTGCTGGTGGGTGGCATCGGCACCTTGATGGGGCCGCTGCTCGGTACCCTGGCGATCACCTGGCTGACGCAGATGCTGCAGTCCCTGGAAGAGTACCGCATGATCATCTTCGGCCCGATGCTGGTGATCCTGGTGATCTTCTTCCCGCGCGGTATCGTCGGCGGTTTCCTGACCTGGCGCGGACGTCGCCTGGCCAATAAAGCGTCTCAACAGGACCAGGGCGGGGAATCCCAAGCCTCGACCCAGACTTCCGGCACGCCCGGCGCGGACAAACAGGAGGCCGGCAACAATGCTTAAGATCAGCAATCTGACCAAGCGTTTCGGCGGCCTGGCGGCGGTCAATAACGTCAGCGTGGAATTTCCCGCCAATCAGGTGAACGCCATCATCGGCCCCAACGGCGCTGGTAAAAGTACTTTTTTCAATCTGGTCGCCGGAGCGATGCCGCCCAGCGAAGGCCGGATCGAATACCAAGGCATGGACATTACTGGCATGGCGCCGGACCGGATTGCCCGTCTCGGCGTGGCCCGGACGTTCCAGACCACCATGCTGTTCGATCAGTCCACCGTGCTGGACAACCTGATCGTCGGTCACCGGCTGCGTACCCAGTCGCGCCTGTGGGATGTGATCATCAACTCCAAGCGCCTGCGTGACGAGGAGAAGAAGTGCCGTTCCCGCGCCGCCGAGGTGCTGGACTTCGTCGGGCTGTCCCATATCGGCCACCGCTACATCGCCGACATCAGTCAGGAAGAGCGCAAACGGGTGGCTTTTGCCCTGGCCATGGCCACCGACCCGGAACTGGTGTTGCTGGACGAACCGGCCGGCGGTATCAACCCCGAGGAAACCGAGAACCTGGCGGACCTGATTCGCAAGATGGTCAAGCACGGCATCACCGTCTGTCTGATCGAGCACAAGATGGACATGATCATGAGCCTCGCGGACAAGATCATGGTGCTGGATCACGGCGAGAAGATCGCCGAGGGAACCCCGGAGCAGATCAAGAATGATCCGGTGGTCATCGAGGCTTACCTGGGGAGTGAACAAGATGTTGAAGCTTGAAAACGTCGATGCCAAGTACGATAGCTTCAAAGCCCTGGATAACGTGTCCATGACCGTGGGGCAGGGGGAGCTGGTGGTGCTGCTGGGGGCCAACGGTGCCGGCAAGACCACCTTGTTCAATACCATCAGTGGTCTGCTGAAGCCTTCCGCGGGCAGCGTCACCCTCAATGGCGAGGACGTGACCGGACGGCGGCCCTCCGCTCTGGTGCAGGCTGGTGTGGTGCAGTGCCCGGAAGGCCGTAAGCTGTTCCCGGAAATGTCGGTGATGAAGAACCTGGTGCTGGGTGCCTACGTGCATCGCCGTGACAAGGCAGGCATCAAGAAAACCCTGGACCACGTGCTGGAGATGTTCCCGATCCTGGAAGAGAAGAAAAACCAGGCGGCGGGATCACTCAGTGGCGGTCAGCAGCAGATGGTGGCGATCGGCCGCGCTCTGATGGGGCGCCCGAAGCTGTTGATGCTGGACGAACCGTCCCTGGGGCTGGCGCCGTTGGTGGTCAAGCAGATGTTCGAGACCATTCAGACCATCAATCGTGAAGGCACCACGGTGTTGTTGGCGGAGCAGAATGCCTTTGCCGCGTTGAAAATTGCCACTCGCGCCTATGTGATCGAAAACGGTCGCCTGGTGATGGAAGGGGACCGCGACACCATGCTCGGTAACGAGGCGGTGCGCAAAGCCTATATCGGCGCCTGATCACAATCCGATTAGCGGCCTCTGGCGGCCTCTGCTCGGTGCTTTATGATCGTTAACGTGCGTTAGCGTAATGTGCTACGTCTATAACTGATCCCTACAATAAATGGGAGTGAAGTAATGAAACTGAAGAAAACGTTTGTTCGCCTGGCCACCGCCAGTGCTTTGGTTATGGGTATGGGGGCCGCCAACGCCGCCGAAGTCAACATCGGCTTTACCGGTCCGCTCAGCGGCGGCGCGGCGCTGTATGGTGAGAATACGCTGGAAGGCCTGCGCATGGCGGCCGAGGAAATCAACGCCGCTGGTGGTGTGAAAGTCGGCGGAGAAAGCTACGAAGTCAACATCGTTTCCCTGGACGACAAGTATTCCCCGAGCCAGGCGGCGGTGAATGGCAAACGCCTGGTGCAGCAGTACAAGACGCCGGCGGTATTCACTCCGCATTCCGGCGGTACCTTCGCGCTGCAGGCCTTCAATCAGCGTGATGGCTTCATCGTCATGTCCTACACCTCGATCCCGTCCGTGACCGAGAAGGGCAACAAGCTGACCGTGAAGATTCCGCCGTCCTTCACCGACTACATCGAGCCGTTCTCCAAAATGGCGATGGAAACGTCGGGCAAGAAAGTAGCGGTGGCCAACGCTACCCACGACTATGCCAAGTACTGGACCAAGGCGTTCGTGCCGAAATGGGAAGCCATGGGCGGTGAAGTGGTCGCCGACAACCCGATGGACTACAACAAATCCGCGGACTTCTACACTGGCGTGAGCAAGGTGCTGGCGGCCAACCCGGAAGTGCTGTTCATTGGTGGGGCCTCCGAACCCACCGGTCTGGTGGTGCGCCAGGCTCGTGAGCTGGGCTTCAAGGGCAGCTTCATCCTGATGGACCAGGCCAAGATCGATGAAGTGGCGAAAGTGGCTGGCGGTTTGCAGGCACTGGAAGGTTCCGTGGGGGTGACGCCGCTGGGCAGCTCCGAAATCGAAGGCGCGCGCAAGTTCGTCGAAAAATACCAGAAGAACCACAAAAACGTAGCCACCTCCGAAACCGCTTACAACTACTTCGCCATGCATATGCTGGCGCAGGCCATGCAGGAAGCGGGTTCCGTGGATGACCCGGCCAAGATCCGTGCCGCCATGCCGGCCGCTCTGGAAAAGATTCCGGCCGAGTACAACCCCTACGATGTGCACGGCATTTCCGAAAACGGCGCTCTGGAGACCGACGTGCAATTGGCCCAGGTGGTCGATGGCAAAGTGGTGCTGCGTCGCCTGTCTGATGTGCTGGGTCAGTAGTTCTTCCTAGCGCGTCTATCCTTGACCACATATTCAAGGGCACCCGGCGGGTGCCCTTGTCGTTTCCGCCCCATGCCCATGGCGTGGTTGGCTCTGTGCCATGGCATGGGTTGGGGGTATGGTACTCAAACGGAATGGTATTGCGCCGGGGCCCGGCGACTCGGAGTCATCCGCTTTCAAGCCTTGCTCCGATAAATGAAATGATATTCCGAAATAATTGATAATGGGCCGGGTTTTCTTATACTGGGAGCCCCCCGGGATCTATCCCGCGCCCGTATTCCCATGGTTTCCGTGACGCTCGTCGTTCAGCACGGAGGCCGACCTTTAGGTAAGGAGGAACCATGAGCGAGGTTGTCAGCTACCGCCGTGAAGGCGAAATCGGCGTTATCAGTGTGAATTACCCCCCGGTGAACGCCCTGGGACAAGGGGTGCGCGAGGGCCTGCGGAGCTGTCTGCGGGAAGGGCTGGCGGATGATCAGGCCAAAGCCCTGGTGGTGATTGGTGAAGGCCGTACCTTTCCCGCCGGCGCCGACATCCGTGAATTCGGCAAGCCGCCGGCTGGTCCGGCGCTGCCCGACGTGATCAACGAATACGAAAGCAGCGAAAAGCTGGTGATCGCGGCCATCCACGGCACCGCCCTGGGTGGTGGTCTGGAAGTGGCTCTGGGCTGTGACTATCGCGTCGCTCTGGATTCCGCCAAGGTGGGTCTGCCGGAAGTGAAACTGGGCCTGCTGCCCGGTGCCGGTGGTACCCAGCGTCTGCCCCGTCTGGTGGGCGCCAAGGCCGCTCTCGACATGATCGTCGGCGGCAACCCGGTAAAAGCCAAGAACGCCTTGCAAATGGGTATTGTCGACGATGTGGTCAGCGGCGATCTGCTGGAAGGCGCTCTGACCTACGCCCGCAAGCTGGTTGCCGACAACGCGCCGCTGCGTCGTATTCGTGACCTGGACGTGCAGACCGAGGAAGCGGATCTGTTCGCCAACTACGAGAAATCCATCGCCCGCAAACAACGTGGCTTCAAGGCCCCGTTCCACTGCATCAAGGCGGTACAGGCGGCGGTGGAACTGCCGTTCGAAGAGGGCATGAAGCGTGAGCGCGAGCTGTTCGGCGAACTGCTGGTGAGCTCCGAATCCGCGGCACAGCGCCATGTCTTCTTCGCCGAGCGCGAAGTGGCCAAGGTGCCTGGCCTGCCCAAGGACACCCCCAAGCGTGACGTCAACCTCGCCGCCGTGATCGGTGCTGGCACCATGGGTGGCGGCATCGCCATGAACTTCGCCAATGCTGGTATCCCGGTGAAGATTCTGGAAGTGAAGGAAGAAGCCCTGGAAAAGGGCATCGCGATCATTCGCAAGAACTACGAAAACACCGCCAAGAAAGGCCGTCTGACCCAGGAGCAGGTGGAACAGCGCATGGCGCTGATTCAGCCGACCCTGAGCTACGATGATCTCAGCGACGTGGACGTGGTGATCGAAGCCGTGTTCGAGAACATGGACGTGAAGGAGGCGGTGTTCAAGGAATTGGATCGGGTCTGCAAACCCGGTGCCATCCTCGCCACCAACACCTCCACCCTGGACGTCAACCGCATCGCCAGCTTCACCAAACGTCCACAGGACGTGATCGGCATGCACTTCTTCAGCCCGGCCAACGTGATGAAGCTGCTGGAGAACGTGCGCGGCGAGAAAACCGCTGACGACGTCATCGCCACCGTGATGGACCTGAGCCGCCGCATCGGCAAGGTCGGTGTTCTGGTTGGCGTCTGTCACGGCTTCGTCGGCAACCGCATGCTGCACAAGCGTCAGGCGGAAGCGGTGCAACTGGTCAACGAAGGCGCTAATCCCGCGCAAGTGGACAAGGTGCTGTTCGACCTGGGTTTCCCAATGGGACCGTTCGCCATGTCCGACCTGGCCGGCATGGATGTGGGCTACCGCATTCGCGAAGAGCTGCGTAAGGAAAACCCGGAAAACGCGCCGGCGCGTAACTGGACCGATGAGCTGGTGGAAAACGGCCGCATGGGGCAGAAAACCCAGGCCGGGGTTTTCGATTATAAAGAAGGCGACCGCACCCCCGTGCCGTCCGCCGAGGTGGACAAGATCATCGCCAAGTTCCGTGAGGACAATGGCATCGCCACCCGTGAGGTGACGGATCAGGAAATCCTCGAGCGCTGCATGTACGTGATGGTCAACGAAGGCGCCAAAATCCTGGAAGAAGGCATCGCCGCCCGTCCGTTGGACGTGGATGTGATCTGGATCTACGGCTACGGCTTCCCGGTTTACCGTGGCGGCGTGCTGTTCTGGGCGGATCAGGTGGGCCTGAAGACGATCCACGACAAAGTCAGCCAGTTCCACCAGGAAACCGGCGATGACGTTTGGAAACCCGCGCCGCTGCTGGAAAAACTGGCCAAAGAAGGCAAGGGCTTCTACAGCTGAAGCAGACACTGAAGATCGCGGCCCGTGGATGGCGGGGCCGCGATGCCAGAGTCGTTGCGAGAACAACGAGAGGACGTTATGGATATTAACTTTACCGCTGAGGAAGCCGCTTTCCGCGACGAGGTCCGCGCCTTCCTGAAAGACAAGTTGCCAGAGGATATTTCCCGCAAGGTCAAGGAACACAAGCGCCTTGGCAAGGAAGACACGGTCCGCTGGCAGAAGATTCTCAACGAACAGGGCTGGCTGGCTCTGCACTGGCCGAAAGAGTATGGCGGTACCGGCTGGAGCCCGATCCAGAAGCACATCTTCGAGGAAGAATGTGCCGAGGCCGGCGCCCCCACGGTACTGCCGTTCGGTGTCAACATGGTGGCTCCGGTCATCATCAAGTTCGGTACCCAGGAGCAGAAGGACTACTACCTGCCGCGCATTCTCAAAAGCGAGGATTGGTGGTGTCAGGGGTATTCAGAGCCGGGCGCCGGCTCTGACCTGGCCAGCCTGAAAACCCGCGCCGTGCGCGAGGGTGATCACTATGTGGTCAACGGCCAGAAAACCTGGACCACCCTGGGCCAGCATGCCGACATGATCTTCTGTCTGGTGCGCACCGACCCGGATGCGAAGAAACAGGAAGGGATCTCCTTCCTGCTGATCGACATGAACACCCCCGGCATCACCGTGCGCCCGCTGATCACCCTGGACGGTGAGCACGAAGTGAACGAAGTGTTCTTCGACGACGTGAAAGTGCCGGTGGAAAACCTGGTCGGCGAAGAGAACAAGGGCTGGACCTGCGCCAAGTACCTGCTGACCTTCGAACGGACCGGTATCGCTGGCGTCGGCCAGTCCAAGGCTGCCCTGGCGCACCTCAAGCAAGTGGCCGCCCAGCAGATCAGCAACGGCCGTCCGCTGATCGAGGACCCGCATTTCCGCCGCCGTCTGGCCGATGTGGAAATGGAACTGATGTCCCTGGAAATGACCAACCTGCGTACCGTGGCCGCCGCCGAAGCCGGTGGGGTACCGGGCGCGGAAAGTTCCTTCCTGAAAATCATGGGCACCGAGCTGCGTCAGGAAATTACCCATCTGTTCCGCGCCGCCGCCGGTCCGTATGCGCTGCCGTTCCTCAATGAAGCACTGCACGATGATTTCGACGGCAATTATGTCGGCCCGGAGTTTGCCGCTTCGGTATCCGCCCGTTACTTCAACTTCCGTAAGCTCTCGATTTTCGGGGGCTCCAACGAAATTCAGAAGAACATCATCTCCAAGATGATTCTCGGTCTGTAAGGAGGCGATCATGGATTTCAAACTCAGCGACGAGCAGCGCATGCTCGAAGAGACCGTCGGTCGCCTGGTACGTGATACCTACACCTTCGAGACCCGCAACAAAATCCTCGAGTCCGAGCAGGGCTTCAGCGCCGACGTATGGCAACAGTTCGCCGAACTGGGCCTGCTGGGCGTGCCGTTCTCCGAGGAAGCCGGCGGCTTCAACGGCGGCGGCGCGGAACTGATGGTGGTGGCGGAAGGTTTCGGCCGTGGTCTGGTGGTGGAACCGTACCTGGCCACCGTGGTGCTGTGCGGCACTCTGGTGGACAAGCTCGGCAGCGACCAGCAGAAAGAAGCACTGGTGCCGGCGATCATCGGTGGTGAAACCCGCCTGTCCCTGGCCTTGTACGAGCCGCAGGGCCGCTACGAGCACAACCGCGTTGCCACCAGCGCCAAGAAAGACGGTGAAGGCTATGTGCTGAACGGCGAGAAAGCGGTGGTGATCAACGGTGACAGCGCCGACCAGTTGGTGGTCATCGCCCGCACCTCCGGTGCCGAGGATGATCGTGACGGCCTCAGCGCCTTCCTGGTGGATGGCAACGCTGCTGGCGTCAGCCGTCGCGGTTACCCGACCATCGACGGCCTGCGTGCCGCCGAAGTTGTTCTCAAGGATGTGAAGGTCGGCGCCGACGCCTTGCTGGGCGCGGAAGGCCAGGCCATTGACGCCTTGGAAGACTCCCTGGCGCTGGGCCTGGTGGCTCTGTGCGCGGAAGCGTCCGGGGCCATGGAAGTGGCTTGTGACCAGACTCTGGAATACATCAAGGAACGCCAACAGTTCGGTGTGCCGATCGGTAAATTCCAGGCGTTGCAACACCGTATGGTGGAAATGCGCATGGAACTGGAAAAAGTGCGTTCCATCACCATGCTCGCCGCCTGCAGCCTGAACGAGTCCCGTGAGCTGCGTGACAAGCGTTTGGCCGCGGCCAAGGCGCAGGTCGGCAAATCCGGCCGTCGCGTGGCGGAAGAAGCGATCCAGCTGTTCGGCGGCATGGGCATGATGGAAGAAACTCCCATCTCCCACTACGCCAAGCGCATCGTGATGATCGATCATCACCTGGGTGACAGCGAATACCACTTCGGCCGGCTGGAAAGCCTGCTGGAGGTGGAGTAACAAAAAGGGCGGCCGCAAGGCCGCCTTTTTTCGGTTAATAGTTAATAGTGAACAGTTAACAGAGAAAGAAAAAAGACAGGCCGTTACCTATCCACTATCAATTGATTAAATAATAAAATTCGGGAGAGTTTGTATGACCGTGAATCGCCAGATCATTCTCGCCAAGCGTCCGGAAGGCATGCCGGACGAATCCAACCTGGTCCTGCAGGAAGGCACCGTGCCGGAATGCGGTGATGGCCAGGTGCTGGTACGTACTATCTATCTGTCCCTGGACCCGTACATGCGAGGCCGGATGAGCGCGGCTAAATCCTATGCCGCCAGCGTCGAGGAAGGCGCGGTGATGGAAGGCGGCACCGTGGGGCAGGTGGTGGAATCCCGCCACCCGGATTTCAAACCGGGGGATTATGTGCTCGGCCGTGGCGGCTGGCAGGAGTATTCCCTGGAGCAGGGCAAGGCGCTGCGCAAGCTGGATCCGGCGCAGGCCCCCATCAGCACCGCCGTGGGTGTGCTCGGCATGCCCGGGTTTACCGCTTACGCCGGCCTGGAAGAGATTGGCAAGCCGCAAAAAGGCGAGACCGTGGTGGTGTCCGCCGCCGCCGGCGCGGTGGGACAGGTGGTTGGTCAGATCGCCAAAATGAAAGGATGTCGCGTGGTCGGCGTGGCCGGCGCCGAGGACAAGTGCCGCCAGGTGGTGGAGGCCTACGGCTTCGATGCCTGCGTCAACTACAAGGACGATGACTTCGAGAAACAGCTGGCCGAAGCCTGCCCCAATGGCATCGACGTTTATTTTGAAAACGTAGGTGGCAAGGTGTTCGACGCGGTAATGGGACTGGTCAATGATTTCGCCCGGATCCCGGTCTGTGGTCGGATCGCCCACTACAACGACACCGGCCTGCCGCCGGGGCCGGATCGCCTACCCGCGTTCATGGGCAAGATTCTGGTCAAGCGGCTGCTGCTCAAAGGCTTCATTCAGTTCGATTACATCCACCGCGCGGCTGACTTCCAGCGCGACATGAGCGCCTGGATCCGCGAAGGCAAAGTGAAGTACCAGGAGGATGTGGTTGAGGGCCTGGAAAACACGGTATCCGCGTTCCAGGGCCTGCTGCAGGGCAAGAACCGTGGCAAGTTGCTGATTCAGGTGGGAGAAGACCCGACCCGCTGATAGCGGAGTTGCTGCCACGCAAACACGTCAGGCTGTATTCGCGAGCAAGCGGAGCGACGCCCGGCTCGCTTCCCACGGAGGCGGCTACGGAGCAGCTGTGGGAAGCTGGCTTGCCAGCGAATCGATGTGTAAGCGTGCAAGCGGATTTATGCCCACGATAGAACAGCTTTTCGAACGTCATGGTCCCCGCTATCGCTGGCTGGCCACTGCCACCGTGATGCTGGGCACCTTGTCCATGGTGTTGACCTCCACCATCATCAATGTGGCGGTGCCGGCGATCATGGGTGAATTTCATCTCGGCCAGGATCAGGTGCACTGGTTGTCCACCGGGTTTCTGGCCGCCATGACCGTCGGTATGTTGGTGAACGCCTGGTGCCTGGCGCGTTTCGGTTCTCGCCGTACCTTCCTGTGTGCCATGACGATCTTTATCGTGGCGTCGGTGATGGGTGGGTTCAGTCAGAACTTCGAGGTCCTGGTGGCGGTTCGGGCGGTGCAGGGCGTCATGGCCGGCCTGATTCAACCTCATGCCCTGGTCACCATCTTCCAGGTATTTCCCTGGAACAAGCGCGGGCAGGCCATGGGTATCTATGGCATGGGCGTGGTCCTGGGACCGGCGGTGGCGCCGGCGCTTGGCGGTATCCTGGTGGACACGTTGTCTTGGCGGGCGGTGTTCTTCGCCGTGCTGCCCAGCTGTCTGCTGGCGCTATTCATGGCATCGCGTTTTTTGCCCGGCACCGCTCACGCTCGTAACCACCGCCTGGACTGGTTGGGCATGATCCTGCTCGGCGGCGGCTTGACCGCGTTGTTGTGGGCATTGGCGGGATTGGCCCGGCGTGGCCTGGATGATCCGCTATTGCTTACCGCCTTGTTCGGTGGTCCGCTGCTCATGGGGGCATTCGCCGCCTGGCAGTTTCGCCACCCTTATCCGTTGTTCGATCCGAGGGTGTTTCGTTATCCCGGTTTCGCCGGTGGTTTTTTTGTTGCCATGGTGATGGGAGCGGGTGTATTCGGCTCCACCTATTTAATGCCGTTGTACTTTCAGCAGGTACAGGGCATGACGGCCACGGACGCGGGCTTTATATTGATCCCCGCCGGCATCGCCATGGCGGTTATCTTCCCTGTGTCCGGCCATCTTTCCGACCGCCTGCCAGGCGCGGTGATGATTGGCGGCGGGCTGCTGTTGATGCCGCTGAGTCTGTTGTGTTTGCGGGCGGCGGATATCGGCACCGGCATGGTCTGGCTGATGCTCTGGGTCGCCCTGGGACGAGTGGCGCTGGGATTGATGATGCCGCCGGTGAATACCGGATCGCTGGCATTGCTGCCGCCGGAAATGATCCCGCAGGGATCCGGGGTGGTGAACTTCGCCCGCCAGATTGGTGGCGCTCTGGGCGTGAACCTGAGTGCCATCTGCGTACAATTTTTCAGTGACCGTCACTGGCATGCTCACCCGGAAGCGGGCCATCCCCACGCTTTCGAGGTCGGTTTTGACGACGCTTTTTTGATTACGGCGTCGCTGTTCATTCTGGCGCTGTGGCCGCTCGCGCGAATGTCGCGTGGACAGCGCCTTAAACGCACGGAGACCTCATAATGAGTCAACAACCCCATGTTCTGATCATCGGTGCTGGCGCCATTGGCAGCTTCTACGGCGCCATTCTCAAGCGCGCTGGCTGTACGGTAAGCGCCGTGGTGCGTTCCGAGTACGAGGCTATCCGCGACGGTGGTTTTCAGTTCGAGAGTCCGCTGGGTGATATTTCCTGGCGGCCGGATCATCTGTATCGGGACGGCGACCAGGCCGACAGCAAGCCGGACTATGTGATTCTCGCCACCAAGGTGCTGCCGAACTCGGACCGCGCCGCGCTGATCCGCCCATGGCTGGGGGAGGGCACTGGTATCGTGCTGATCCAGAACGGCCTGGATATCGAGCGGGAATTGGCGGAAGCCTTCCCCAACAACCCGATCATCAGCTGTCTGGCATTTATCGCGGTCAGCCGGGTGGCGCCGGGCCAGATCAAACACAACGCCTACGGCCGCCTGGTCATGGGACGTTTCCCGGAAGGTATCGACGAACACTGTTCGCGGCTGCGGGATCTGTTCGTGGAAGGCGGCATTGACATCAAACTCACCGAACAGGTAGTGGGAGAACGCTGGCTCAAGTGCGTCTGGAACACGCCCTTCAACCCGCTGTCGGTGCTGGCCAACGGGGCCGACACCTACACTATCCTGGACACCCCGGGCGGGGAACAACTGATCCGCGATCTGATGGCGGAAGTGATGGCGGTGGCGGAAGCCGACGGCCACCCGTTGCCGCCGCATCTGCCTGACAGCAATATCGCCGGCACCCGAAAAATGCCGGCCTATAAAAACAGCATGGCGCTGGATTATCTCAATGATCGTCCGATCGAGTTGGACGCTATTCTGGGTAACGTCGTGGCGATTGCCCATCGCCTGAACGTTCCAGTACCGCGACTGGAAACCGTCCTGGTGACTCTGCGCATGCGTCAGGGCTGATCGAAAGCGCGCATCGCGGCTCGTCAGCCGCGATGCCGCATGTCCTTTCATATCGCCCTGTATCGCCTTTGTTGTTGATGAGAATCAATACTATCTATACAATTGAGAATTATTATCAACCGTTAATAATTCTTCCAGATTGATCTCAGGACACACCAATGCGTATCTGGCGTTCCACGGCGGCCACTCGCGGCGCCGTCATGTTGTCTTTTGCCGGCTGTCTCGGCCTGGTTGCCAGCGCCGTATCGGCGCAAACCTCTGAATCTTCCTACCATCATCAGCACCAGCGGGTGCGGATCGCGCTGCCGGCGCAAAAGCTGGGTCCCTCCCTGGCCGCGCTGTCCCGCCAGACCGGCATCCAGATCCACTATACCGCCGGCGTCGAGAGCGAGGTCGGCAATGCCGTCAATGGCACCATGTCGTTTGACCAGGTGTTGCGCACACTGCTTTCCGGGTCCGATCTCACCTACACCTTCACTGAAAGCGGTGTGGAAGTAGGACGCCAGGGCGAACCCCACCGGATCGAGGCGGTGGAGGTCACCGCGGACACGCCAATGGAGGAGTACGCCTGGGGAGCGGCAAGCATGGGGTACATCGCTACCCATTCGGCGTCCGGTACCAAGACCGATGCGGCGGTGCTGGAAGTGCCTCAATCCATTTCCGTGGTGACCCGCCAGGAAATGGAAGACCGTGGCGCCGATAGTGTGATGGACGCGGTGCGTTATACCGCCGGCGTCAGCACCGAGCTGCAGGGTATCGACAGCCGGGTGGACGACATCACCATTCGCGGCTTCGATGCCAGCAGTTGGTCCAGCAACATGTACTTGGACGGCCTGCGAATGCCCAAGGGCGGGCAGTGGACCACGCCACAAGTTGATGCTTACGGCCTGGAAAGGGTGGAGATTCTGAAAGGGCCCGCAGCGGTGCTTTACGGTCAGGTGGCCCCTGGTGGTCTGGTCAACATGGTGGCGAAGCGGCCCTCTTTTGATCACCAGAACGAAGTGACCGTCTCCCGCGGCAGTTTCAATCAGACCGAGGGCACTTTCGATCTGGGGGCGACGTTGGATAAGGACGGCCGTTGGCTGGGGCGTATTGTTGGTTCCTACAACGATGGCGATTCACAGGTGGATGAAACCGAACTGAGCCGGACCTATATCGCCCCGAGCGCAACCTGGTTTATTTCCGATAACACCGACATCACTTTCCTCAGCTACTATCAAAAGGATGACGGCGGGTCCACCTACCAGTTTCTGCCGTTGAGAGGGCTAAAATACCGTACCGACAGAGGCTATATCGATCGCGATACTTTCCTCGGTGAGCCGGATTGGAACGTCTATGACAGGGAGCAGTGGGCGGTGGGTTACGATTTCAACCACCGTTTCAATGAGGTCTGGGCGTTCCGCCAGAATGCCAAGTACAACCATGTGGAAAGTCTGTTCAAGACAGTGGTGTCCGCGACTTTTACCAACGGAGGGTGGAAGGACGACGATGGCAACATCGCCCGGCGCGGGGTCAAAGGCGTGGGGGACCTGGACAGCTATGCCGTCGATAACCAATTCATCGCCGATTTCGACAGTGGCGCCGCCCGTCACAACCTGATCTTCGGGGTCGATTATTTGCATACTGATTGGACCCATGCCCGCTACGGTGTGACCGCCACTATTTCCGACATCAATGTATTCGATCCGGTGTACGGCGGTGCCGCTGGCTTTGGCGACAACATGAGAACGCAAAGTGATTATGACGTCAGTGAACGCCAAACCGGCCTGTATCTCCAGGACCTGATCTCCATCGGTAACTGGCACTTCACGGCCGGTCTGCGTCAGGACTTTTACGATAACACCACCTATGACAAAGCGTCGGCGAACAATGACAACAGCGATGATACGGACGATCACGCCCTGACCTGGCGGATCGGCGGTGTGTATGAATTCGAGAATGGGCTGGCGCCTTACGCCAGTTACGCCACCTCTTTCGAGCCGATGGCCGGCGTCGCTTCCAACGACAAAGCATTTGATCCGTCGGAAGGGAAGCAATATGAAATCGGTGTGAAGTATCAACCGCCACGCAGCAACAGCCTGGTCACGTTGTCCGCCTTTGACCTGCGTCAGACCAATCTGACCGCGGGCGATTTGAATCCGCCGGATGGCGCCAGCTGTATTGATAATACTGATCCGGCCAATCCGGACATCAGTGGTTGTCAGCGCCAGACCGGCGAAACCCGTACCCGTGGGGTCGAGCTGGAAGCGAAAATGTGGCAACGGCAAGGCGCCAGTGTGACCGCCAGCTATACGTTGCTGGATACCGAGGTGGATGATTCCGACGCCGACGTCGACGGTAACGAGAAGACCTATACCCCACATAACATGGCCAGCCTCTGGGTCGACTACAAATGGCGGCAGGGGCTACTGGCTGGTCTTGGTATTGGCGTTGGCGCCCGTTATATGGACCGGGTCTACGGCGATGCGGAAAACCTCTACAGTGTGGACAGTTATACCTTGTACGACGCTTCTATTCGTTATGACATGGGTGCCATCGGCTGGCGTGGCGTGGAGCTGGCCCTGATCGGGCGCAATCTCAAGGACGAGGAATTCCTCTCTTATTGTAATTCCTTCGGCTGCTCCTACGGTTCCGCCCGTAACATCACCGCCAGCGTCAAATACCGCTGGTAAGTCGAAGAGATCGGGGAGTCAGGGAAATGGGAGTGTTCGGTTGCATGGTGTTGAGTCTGCTCGCGGTGGCCTTGTTGTATCTGCGCTCGCCGAATCAGCGTTGGCTGGCCCGGCCGTTGACCGGCGTTGTGTGGCGGGTGTTGTCCTGGGCGCTGTTGCTGCTGTCCTGGCCCGCCTGGATGATGGTGCTGGACGCCAAGGCGGGCTTCTTCGCCGCCTTGACTCTGTTGATGCTGCTGCTCGGCACTCTGCCGTTGTTGTCACTGCTCAAGGAGGGGCGTGCCTGATGGCCAAGCCGAAACGACCGCCGATTCAACCACACTGGTGGAGCAAGACCCTGGCCGGTTGTGTGCTGGGGTTCAGCCTGGCGCTGGCGCTGATGGGGCTGTTCGCCTGGCTCGGGCCGGGCGGCATCGAGGCGCCCAACAAAGTGCAATTCAATATGTGGCTGGTGCCGGTGATCTGGATGGCGGTGTTTGCCTTCGTCTATCTGTTTCGCACCGGCTTGCGTGCGTGGCTGTGGCTGGGCGCCGCCAATGTGGCGGCCTTTTCCGCGTTGCTGGTGGCGCGTTTGATCCTGGAAGGCGGTTGATATGCGTAGCGATGTGATACGGACCTACAAGACGCTGCACACCTGGACCGGACTGATCGCCGGCATGATGCTGTTCATCGGCTTTTACGCCGGCGCCTTGACCATGTTCAAGGAGCAACTGGATCGCTGGGCATCGCCGCCCATGGCGGAGCAGGGTGAATGGCAATGGGCTGGCCCGCAACGTTGGCCGGAGCTGATTGGCGCGGTGTTGCGAACCGATCCGGACGCGGCACGGGGTTTCACGTTGCATGTGCGGCAAAGCGAGAATGCCCCCGTGCCACTGACCTGGCAGCAACAGGGCGGGCGGCATCTTCCCGGCGTCACCGGGCGGGCCTCGCTGGACGACAACGGCACTCTGCGCACGGAGTCCTATCAGCCGTCGGCCATGGCCGAGCTGATTGATTTGCTGCACCAGACTGGCGGCATTCCCGGACAGGGACACCACTACTTCGGCGTTTATGTCATGGGCGTGGTCTGCGTGCTCTATGTCTTGGCCCTGGTGTCCGGCGTGATCGTGTTGCTGCCCACCCTGATCAAGGATTTCTTCGCCCTGCGGCCGGGCAAGAACCGCAAACGGTTCTGGCTTGATGCGCATAACGTGGTGGGCATCACCAGCCTGCCGTTCCATCTGATCATCGGGCTGACGGTCATCGTGTTCGCCTTTCATGACCAGATTTACGACGGCCTGGGCAAGGTGGCGTATGGTGATCGGCCGCTGTTTTCGCGGCCAGCTCCCTCCGGGGATGGTGTTCCCCGGGAGGTGGATAATCTGGTGGCACCGGAAACACTGTTGGCCACGGTGCGGGATTATGACCCTGACTTCGAACCCCGGGAAATGATGTACTCCGACGTGCTCGGGCCGCGGGCCTCGGTACGTATCGCCGGTGAAAATCCGGCGCACATGGTGCGCGGCGCGGACCGGGGATTCGTCGTCATGAATCCCTACACCGGCGAGATCACCGACACCGATTACATGCCCGGGCATGAGGATCCCTGGGTGGATATCATCACCACCTTCTTCAGTTTGCACTTCGGTAACTTCGGCGGCTCGTTGATGCGCTGGGTCTATGTGCTGATGGGGCTGGGTGGGGCCTTTCTGTTCTATACCGGCAATTTGCTATGGGTGGAGACGCGGCGCCGCAAGCAACGCCGCAACGAGGCACCGGTATCCCAGCGCCGCACCACCGAACTGATGGCGGCGGCCACCGTCGGCGTCTGCTGGGGCTGTGTGGCGGGGGTCTCCGCCGCCATGGTGACGGGAAAATGGGTGAGCGCGGGAACGGGGGCCACCACGGCCTGGTACCTCGGCGCCTATTACATCGTGTTCCTGGGCTGTGTGGCCTGGGCCTTCTGGCGCGGCGCCGCGCGCGCGGTGGTGGAACTGTTGTGGTTCTCGGCGCTCGCCACCCTGGCGATTCCGCTGACCGGGTTGCTGGTGCTGCTACTGCCGTCCCTGCCGCCCTGGCTGCATCTCTCCCCGGCGACACTGGCGGTGGAAGGGACGGCGCTGATCGTGGCGGTACTGTTGATGCTGGCGGCGAAACGCACCGCCCGACGGGTGAGGCAGGGGCCAGCGGACAGCGTCTGGGCGGCGCCGGTGGGCGATAGTGGATAGTGACGGTCTTGACGCCGTGTCCCAGGTGATATATATCGACGGTATGTATCAGGGTTCTTCGGAGGGTTTGTCATGACCCAGTTCGCTAAAATCTTCATGTCCGGCCGCAGTCAGGCGGTGCGGCTGCCCAAGGACCTGCGCTTCGAAGGGACGGAAGTGATCGCCCGGCGTTTTGGTAATGGTGTGTTATTGCTGCCGGTGGAACGCCCTTGGGACATCATGCGCGAGGCTCTCGAGGAGTTTGACGCGGATTTCCAGATGGAACGGGAGCAACCGGCGGCACAGGATCGAGAGTCAATGGAGTAAGGCCAATGGAAGGGCTGCGCTATTTGCTGGACACCAATATCTGTATTTACATCATCAATCGGCGGCCCGAGAAGGTCTTTCGCCACTTTGAGTCACTGCGCGCGGGTAACGTTGGTGTGTCCAGTATTACCGCCGCGGAATTGGCATTCGGGGTGGCTAAGAGTGGTTCGAAGCGCAATCAACAGGCGCTTGGCAAATTCCTCGCTCCCCTTGAAGTGATGCCCTTTGGCGAAGACGCGATTGAGTTCTATGGCCAGGTGCGTGGGCGCCTGGAGGCGCGAGGCACGCCAATAGGCAGTCTGGATATGCTCATCGCGGCTCAGGCGCTCGCTTTGGGAGTGACCCTGGTGACCAATAATCTCCGTGAGTTCCGGCGGGTTCCGGATCTGGCCCTGGAAAATTGGGTGTCCTCCTGACGCGGTAACCTGGGAAGGGATTGACCAAACCGAATTGTAACAGTTGGCGAAATGTAACAGTTCGGTGGGTTCCAGAGGCTTTACTCGCTAGTGTGATACCGGTGGGGAGCAGTACACTGGTTCGCTCAATCTTCCAGGAAAAGCCAATAAGGAGACCTGACCTTGGCCACCGACAGCCGTCGTGCTGCACTCGATTACCATGAATTCCCCGTTCCCGGCAAAACCGCCGTCGTCGCCACCAAACCGCTGACCAACCAGAGTGATCTGGCGCTGGCTTATTCGCCCGGCGTGGCCGCCGCTTGCGAAGAGATCGTCGACGATGCCAACAACGTGTTCCGGTACACCGGGCGCGGCAATCTGGTGGGGGTGATCAGTAACGGCAGCGCCGTGCTGGGGCTGGGCAACATTGGCGCCCTGGCGTCCAAGCCGGTGATGGAAGGCAAGGCGGTCCTGTTCAAGAAGTTCGCCGGTCTGGATGTATTCGATATCGAGATCAACGAAAGCGATCCGGACAAACTGGTGGAGATCATCGCCGCTCTGGAGCCCACTTTCGGTGGCATCAACCTGGAAGACATCAAGGCGCCGGAATGCTTCATCGTCGAGCGCAAGCTGCGTGAGCGCATGAGCATCCCGGTATTCCACGATGACCAGCACGGTACCGCCATTACCGTCAGCGCCGCGTTCATTAACGGTCTCAAAGTGGTGGGCAAGCCCATCGATCAGGTCAAGGTGGTCACTTCCGGCGCCGGCGCCGCGGCACTGGCATGCCTGGATCTGATGGTGGACCTGGGTCTGCCGCAGGAAAATATCTGGGTCACTGATATCGAAGGCGTGGTGTATCAGGGGCGCGAAGTGCTGATGGACCCGGACAAGGCCCGCTACGCGCAGCCCACCGACGCCCGCACCCTGGGCGAAGTGATCGACGGCGCCGACGTGTTCCTCGGTCTGTCCGCCGGCGGTGTGCTGAAGCCGGACATGGTACAGCGCATGGCGGCACGCCCGCTGATCCTGGCGTTGGCCAACCCGAGCCCGGAGATCCTGCCGGAAGACGCCAAGGCGGTACGCGACGATCTGGTCATGGCCACCGGCCGTTCCGATTACCCGAACCAGGTCAATAACGTTCTCTGTTTCCCCTATATTTTTCGCGGCGCGCTGGACGCCGGCGCTACCACCATCACCCGGGAAATGGAAAAGGCGGCGGTGTACGCCATCGCCGGTCTCGCCCAGGAAGAACAGAACGAGGTAGTGGCCGCCGCCTACGGCACCTATGACATCAGTTTCGGTCCGGAATACCTGATTCCGAAACCGTTCGATCCGCGCCTGATCGTGCGCATCGCACCGGCGGTGGCGAAAGCGGCCATGGCCGACGGCGTCGCTACCCGGCCGATCGCCGATCTGAACGCCTACGCCGAACAGCTGGAGCGCTTCGTCTACCACTCCGGCGCCTTCATGAAGCCGTTGTTCTCCGCCACCAAAGCGCTGGTGCGCGACGGCGGCAAGGCCCGCATCGTATTCACCGAAGGTGAGGAAGAACGGGTGCTGCGCGCGGTGCAGGTGGTGGTGGATGAAGGGTTGGCGTTCCCGGTGCTGGTGGGCCGCCCGGAAGTGCTCGCCATGCGCATCGAGCGCTATGGTCTGCGTCTGCGTCTTGGCGAGGATGTGGAAGTCACCAATCCGGAGCAGGACGAACGCTTCCACCGCTACTGGAATGAGTATTGGGAAAAACTCTGCCGCCAGGGGGTCACCAAGGAAGTCGCCCGTACCGAGATGCGCCGCCGCATGACGCTGATCGGCGCCATGATGGTTCACCTGGGCGAGGCCGATGGCATGGTGTGCGGTACCGTGGGCCGGTTCGCCGAGCACTTGCGCTTTGTTGATCAGGTTATCGGCCGCAAGGAAAACGCCCGTACTTACGCGGCGATGAATGTGCTGTTATTGCCGGAGCGTACCGTGGCGGTGGTGGACACCCACGTCAATGAAGACCCCTCCGCCGAACAGATTGCCGAGTTCACGGTGGCCGCCGCCGAGGAAATGCGGCGCCTGAATCTGGAACCGAAAGCGGCGTTGTTGTCGCGCTCCAACTTCGGGTCCGAGCGGTGCGCCGCCAGTGAGAAGATGCGCCAGGCGCTGGCATTGATTCGCGAGGCGGCACCGGAGTTGGAAGTGGATGGGGAAATGCATGGCGACGCCGCGTTGGAGGAATCGATTCGGCAGGGCATCCTGCCGGATTCCACTCTGAAAGGATCGGCCAATCTGCTGGTCTGTCCCAACGGTGATTCCGGCAACATTGCTTACAATCTGCTGAAAACCGCCGCCGGCAGCAATGTGGCGGTGGGCCCGTTTCTGCTCGGCGTCAACGCGCCGGTGACAATTCTGACGTCCAGCGCCACGGTACGGCGCATCGTCAACATGGCGGCGCTCACCGTGCTGCGGGCGAATCTGGAAGGGAAGGGGTAGGGCAACCGGAACCATCGCCGTAAGGCAGCTTCCCACAGAGAGGGCTGCAAAGCCGCTGTGGGAAGCTTGCTGGCAAGC
>NZ_AQPF01000100.1:0-2516 GCF_009846745.1 Alcanivorax xiamenensis
AAGCGCACAACAGCGCGCACAGTGTTTTCAGGCATTGCATGGATGTCTCTCCATTAACACGTTGCTTGTTACTCATGCCGATTATTTGGCGGCGGAAAGGGGGGGACTCTATCCGCTCCCGTTGGTGCTCGGTTGATAGCGGGATGGAACCAGGATCAAGAAATCCTGGTTCGAATCCCGTGGCCGGTGAAAATCAAATCATCATGATTAGCGGGAACTGGGGGCGTATTCGAAGGTCCAGCCCGGCTTCTCCGCGATCTCGAAGGTATAGGTCATGCCGATCAGAGCATTGCCCCGGTCATAGCTTCCCTCGGGCAGGTCCGGGTCGGGGCCGACATTGCCCATGACTTCATCGGCGTTGGCCGGGGCGGTGAGGATAAGACTGAAATCGATGCTTTCCCCTCGTTGGATAACCTGGCCCTCGGTGAGCCCGGCGAATTTGGCGGAGAAGGATTCGGTGCCACTTCTTCTCGGGGCGCTGGTGCGAACATTGATGACGGTGTAATCACTGCCAAAGGCGGTCAGCCGGTAATTTTTGATGGCATTGTCACCCTCGACGAGTTGAAAGGAGGTTATCGGGAACGAATTGTCGGCGTGATCCCAATAGGGGAAGGCACGCTGCCGTGGGGCTTCGCCAGGCATACCGGTGGCGAAACCGTTTTGCATGACACGGTCCCAGCTATTGACCGTGCCGGCCGAGTGATAATCCTCCAGTAAAAGACTGGGGTAGTCAGCGCGTTGCACCGTTTTGAAGTTGAGAATGTGAGGTTCCGAGGTATCGATACCGTCGCTGACGATGGCGGTGGCGGTGTAGTTACCGGCGACGAGAGGTTTGCCAACGGTGAAAGTGGCATCGACGCTGGCGTCGGGCAGTTCGCTGCCTGCCGGTTGTTCCAGTGTCCACAGGTAATAGAGCGTATCGAGATCCGGATCCACTGCGTTTTGTGTATAGAGCAGAACCGGCTCGCTGCCATCATCGATCACGTAGGGTTGATCGGAATCGTTGAAGTGAGTGTTACGACGGCGATTCACCAGATGATCGTTGTCGTTGTTGATGCTGCCGATCACTGGCGGATTGTTCCGCGACTTGGCCAGGACTCTTCCGTAATAGGTGGAGGTGAGGCTACTGGTAACGCCATGACTGTCGGTAACGGCCAGAAGAACGATGTAAATACCGGGCTGATCCGCGACGACTCCTGCGCGGGCGTTATTCAGTACCGTGCCGTCGGTGCGGGTTACATTCTGGAATTGAAGTTGCGCGGTGCTGCCATCGGGTTTGTCCAGCAGGTGCCAATGGTAGGTCAGGGCGTTGTCGTCCGGATCCGTGCTTTCGGAACCGTCGAACCAGCCCGCTTCTCCTACCAGGATGGTCTGCGAATCCACCGTGATACGTGGAGAGGGAGCTCGGTTGGCGCCGGTACGGGCGATAAAGGTGCGGCGTGCCGGATCGCTGTCGGCCTCGCCGTCATTGACCGTCATTTCCACGGTGTACTGGCCTTCCACGGTGGGAGTGAAACTGAATGATCCCTTGCCGGTAAGGTCTTCCGCATCGTAACCAGCGGGGGTGGTGATCCATTGATAGCGGCGATTGCTGCTGCTGATATTGGTTCCGTCGATATCGTAGGAATTGCCGCTGGACCACACGGTACTGCCCAATTCCACTTCATCAGTGGGTACCGGAGCGATGAAACCAACGCGGGGTTTACTGTAAAAGGACGCCACCGGAGGGGTGTTTTCCGCGCCTTCCGGTTTGGTGACGGTAATGCTGGCGGAACTGAGATTACTGATGGACGTGCCGTCATGGACGACCAGGTATGCGCTCCAATTACCGGCAACATCAGGTGTCAGGGTGGGATTGGCGGTATCGTATCCTTGCAAGCCGTTGTCCAGCGTCAACGCCGATCCGTTGGGTATCCAGATAGCGGCGGACGCGGCGTCATGACCCGGGCTCATCAGGTACCAGCGATAGCTGAGCTGATCGTTGTCGGCATCGCTGCTGCCGGTGCCGTCCAGGGTCAGGGTTTGACCGCGTTCGATGGTATAAGGACCACCGGCATCGGCTACGGGTTTGCTATTGGCGTTCCCGGCAACAATGGTCACGGTCAGAGGCTCACTGGTTTTTTCCTGATAGTCGACGGTGAGGATGGCGGTGTAAGTACCGGCCATGTCCGCGTAGAAACTGGTCAGCCCGGTGCCGGTTTGGGCCAGCGAGGCTGTGCTGCCCGCGGGCAGATCCTGCAAGTACCAGTTGTACACCAACTGAGCGGTATCGCCGCCGGTGGGGGGCACACTGCCGCTGCCGTCGAGCATAACGGTGGTGCCGATCAGCACATGGTACTCGGTCTCGGCGATGGCCACCGGATCAGGATTGGTGGCGATAATGGTAACTGCGTCATGACCGCTGTCGGCGGTACCATCATTGACCACCAGGTCCGCTTCGTAGGTGCCGGGCAGATCAGCGGTGAAGGTAGGTTGTGCTCCGGCTTCATCAGACAGCTCGGCGGCACTGCCCACCG
>NZ_AQPF01000101.1:0-2451 GCF_009846745.1 Alcanivorax xiamenensis
TTGCTTGCAAGCGAATGGAGCAACGCCGGAGACCCTATTCGTCAGCAAGCTGGCTCCCACAGAGTGTGCCACGAAGCCGCTGTGGGTAGCCTGCTAGGCGTAGGAGGCCGACACCGAACCGTCGTCCAGCAGCGGTCCCGTGCTCCGGGCTCGTTTCCGGGTCTTGCCCGCCCGCGACGGTGGCTGACAAATACCACAGACGAAATTCTGCGTCGGAGTATGGGCATGGGTGACGAAATGCCCTCCGCAACAGGTACAGGCGGATAGCTCGAACATTTCGCTTTCAAAAAAACGTACCAGGGTCCAGGCGCGGGTCAGCCCCAGCACCGGCTCGGCGCCATCCAACGCCATTTGCTCCAGGTAAAGCCGGTAGGCCTTGACGAACCCTTCCATACGCCCGCACCGCTGATGCACGGTGAGGTGACGAAAGAAGCCGTAGAACAACGACGAGTGAATGTTCGGCAACCAGGTAATGAACCAGTCCGTGGAAAACGGCAACATGCCCTTCGGCGGCGACATGCCCCGTACTTCCTTGTACAGACGGATCAACCGGCCACGACTGAGCTCGGTCTCTGATTCCAGCACTTGCAACCGGGCGCCCAGTTCAATCAGCTCAATAGCAAGCTGCACCTGCCGCATCTCGCCAACCAGACTCTTTTCGCTCATGACTCACCCTTGCCGCGCGGCCACGGCATCGCCGGTGGCGGTCATCAACAAGGCGGCATGGGTCTGCCCCAGCCCCTGTTCACGCTTGTGATTGGTCAACGCCTGCAACTGGCCGGCGTCATCCAACCCGAGTCGGAACAGAAACTGGTTGGTACGCGCCAGACGGCTGAGTTGACGCGCGGAGAGGGACAACAGCACCTCCGCCATGGACTCGTCGATTTTCAAACGAAACAAAGCGGTGGCGTAATCTTCCTGCAACAGGCGTTGTGCCAGCAGCAGATAGGTCAGATTCAGATCCTGAATTTCATTCAGTATGTTGTCGACGTTCATTGTTGCGCTTGCTCCTTCGGTACCCGTACCGAGAGAGTCCCTGACCTGCTTTGGCCGAGGACTCCCGATCCCCCGTTCCATCCGTCTTGCCCGCCGGCCGGCATCGTTTCGATGGGCGGCGGGAGCCTGCTCATCGGCACCGGTGATATTGTTGTTCCGGTGGGCTTTTGAGTCGGGACCTTCGTCCACGACTAAGCATTTAGCGTGACAAGCATCACACTAAAGTACCAAAATAGTGATACATTTCACATACCACTTTTGAATTATTTCAAACTTTCAACTTCTTTCAGGATAGAGGCGGGAGAATGCGGGAAACGGCGGCGAACCGGCTGGGTTTAGAGAGCCACCGAGAAACGTCATGCCGGACTCGATCCGGCATTTCCCTCTACCAGGTCATACAACCGGTAGAGGGAGAACCCGGGTCAAACCCGGGATGAAGCAAGGGGGGTAAGCCCGGAATAACAAGGTGTTCAGGGGTTCCTCAGGTCTGCTCCCCAGGCGGATCCTGCTCCAGTTGATGGACCCAGACCAGCAACTCCGCCACCACCTGGTACAGGGCTTCGGGAATACGCTGGTCCAGATCGACGGTCATCAGCAAAGCCACCAGCTCCGGCGCGCCATGGACGAAGACGCCATGGCGGCGGGCCTCTTCCACCAGCCGCTCGGCCAGGTCGCCGTAGCCCTTGGCCATGACCCTCGGGGCACCGTCGCCTTCCCGATAGGCCAGAGCCACCGCCCGGCGGCGCGAAGTATCGCTCCCCTCACTCATCGGCGTTTTGCTCCGGATCAGGCTTCGCCACCTTGACCAAGACCCGCAACCCCAGAGCCTCGAGGCGGTCCCGCAGCATCGACTCTCCTGCGCGCAGACACACCAAGGTTTCTTCCCTCGGTGCCGTCAATTGGAGATTCAAGCGGTCTTCCCGCAACCACAGTTGTACCCGGATCTCGCCGAGCGCTTCGGTGCTCACTTCCAATTGCGACCGCCAGGTTCCCTCCTCCTCGCCGGAACGGCGGGGGGTTTTCGGGACTCCCGTGGCGGAGCCTGTATCAGCAACGCGGCGAACAACCCCGACCAAAGGTCACCTTCCCAGCGCAATACCGGCGTCGCCAGCAACTCCAGTTGGTGACGTACCACCGGCTGCACACTCTCTTCCACGGTGGCGACATGACGTTGCCCGGCGGCAGCGGCCACTGGCGGCTCCCCATCCGTTTCCCCGATACCAGTAATTACCATGCCCTCCGCCCCCCTGATCGTGGCGGGTCCCGGCGCCGGGACAAGCCCGGGCGTGGCGGCCGGCCCCGGCGCCAGCCGCATTTGCGGCTCCGCCCGCAAGGCCGCCAGAGGACGTTCACCGCGAAACCATTGGCCCAGGTGGGATTCGTAGAACAAGCCGCTGTGCTCCACGCTGCCCCGTAGAGCCGCCGCCAACGGAGCGGGAGACAGCGGCGGCCCGG
>NZ_AQPF01000102.1:0-2397 GCF_009846745.1 Alcanivorax xiamenensis
GCCGCGCCCCCAGCGAAAAGACGTCCCTGTAACACGTCTTACAACTCGATTTCATCGAGCACACTAGACCACATTAAGAGGTGAATCATGGCGAAGGCCCCGAAACACTGCATAGCCCTGGACGACGATTTGCAGGAAAGCCCCTGGGGCCGACTCTTTGTCGATGACAGCACCGGGGACACCTTTGACCTGCGCGGGGTGAATGTCATCCACTTCAGCACGGATACCGTGCGCCAGCTCTACCGGGGACGGCTGCAACCGCATATCCTGGCCCTGTTCGAGGAACCGGGTATCATCGATTTCGCCGGCAAGCGCTGGTCCGCCGGACGGATCGGGCGGGACTCCGGGTATCAGTACCGCCTGCAGAACGCCGATTTGGGCGTGATCCTGCTGATCAAGTCCTTCCACGCCAAGGACGACGCCATCGGCACTCACCTCAAAATCGAGGTGTCCCCCCACTGCATCCAGGCCCACAGTCCGCGCGAGCTGCAAATCCTCATGGATGACTTGGCCGACCAGGTGCTGACGCACGCCACGGCCCATCAGGCCGCCGTTCATATCGCCATGGACGTGCAAGGCTGGGCACCACCCCAGGATTTCCAACCGCACCTACACTGCCGATCCCGGCGCGTGCGCCAGTACGACGGCATCGACAATATCGAGTGGGCCAGTGCCAGCGCTACCTATGGCCGTGGGGAGTCCTGGCTGTTTGGCTCTCCTTCCGGCATTCAGTTGGCCGTGTACGACAAGACCAAGGAAGCCATCGCCAAGGATAAACTCGACTACTGGCGCAGCGTGTGGAGCCAGGCCGACGGCTATCAGGAAGAACGCCAGGTGTTCCGGATCGAGTTCCGGTTCCACCACTCCATCGTCGAGCAGTTCTCGCAAGGCTCCGTGGACTACCAGACCGGCGCCGTGGTCGATTTCCACGACTATGCCAGCCTCCATGATCACCTGGACGCCCTGTGGCGCTATGGCTGCGACGCCTACCGCTACCTCCGCCGTCCCGGCCTGTATGACCCGTTCTGGACCGTGGTAAGCCGTCAGGCCCTGCCCCTGGACCCGCAACCGGTGAAGTACAAGCGCTACCACAAGACCGCCTCCGGGTTCAGCGGCAAGAACGTGGAGTTGCTACTCGGCAACTTCATCAGCTGCGCCGCCCGCCACCGCTTGTCCGCCTGCCAAGCGTGGAAAGCCCTTGAGTCCCTACCCTTCTTCGACGTCATCGAAGACCACTACCGCGCCAAGGGTAAAAACACCTACGACCTGAGGCGACACATAAGACAACTACTGGAAGAACGCATAGTCCGCTGGGGGCAAGCCATATGATCAAACAACTGCCGGACGGCCGGTGGCTGGTGGATGTTGAGCCGGTCAAAGGGCATCGGCGCCGAAAGCGCTTCAATACCAAGGGGGAAGCCAAACGATTCGAGGCGCATATCAGGACCACGCTTCGGGACACGGCACCATGGGAGTTACCGCGCAAGGACAACCGTAGCTTGTGGGATCTGGCGCAGCGATGGTACGACCTCCACGGCAAAACACTAAAGGCCGGGAAAAAACGCCTTCCGCTTCTGAAAATGGCGTCGGATGCGTTGGCCTGCCCTGCCGACCGCGTGAAGCCGTTAAGGTATCTGGAGTACCGTAATCGCCGCTTGGAAAACGGGACTCACCCCAAGACATTGAATAATGAGCTTGGCTTCATCAATGCGGTGTACAACAAGCTGCACCGACTGGGGGATATCAGTTACCCCAATCCCCTGTCCACCGTGGAACCGCTCAAAGTCGAACAACGGGAACTGTCCTGGCTCACGCTGCCGCAAATAGCGCTGCTACTTTCTAAAACTGACGAAAGCCCCAATCCGCACCTTTCCATGGTGACCAAGGTTTGCCTGTCCATTGGTGCCCGTTGGGGGGAAGTACAGTATTTAAGGGTGTCTCAACTGCGTTCCGGGATGATTACCCTGAGCCTGACCAAATCCGGCAAGGTCCGATCCATTCCCATATCCGATGATTTCGAAAAAGAGTTGCGGGCCCATTTCCAGGCACACGGGAATCTGGCGGCCACGTTGAAGGGGTTTCGGGTAGCGCTCCGCAAATCCGGCATTGAACTGCCGAGGGGGCAGGCAAGCCACGTGCTGCGGCACACCTTCGCGGCGCACTTCGTGATGAACGGGGGGAACATTCTTACGCTACAGAAGATACTTGGCCACGCGTCCATCAACATGACGCTGCGCTATGCCCACCTGGCGCCGGATCATCTGCGAGAAGCCATCTCACTTAACCCATTTTCGACACTTCATCGACAGTAGGCACAAACGAAAAAGCCTTGCCCGGAAAATCTCTTTCCAGAACAAGGCTTTACGTTTCTCTCGTTTGGTCGGGACGGGAGGATTC
>NZ_AQPF01000103.1:0-2306 GCF_009846745.1 Alcanivorax xiamenensis
GAATCCATATCTCCAGTCCCATTCGCGGCCAGGGCCGCTTCCCACAGCGGCTTGGTAGCTCTCTTCCGTGGGAAGCTGGCTGTCAGGCCATGTTTTTTCTTGCCAATGAATAGTGCGCGATTTAATATCGCCCTTATGAATGATCATGACACCCCCGACAGCCTGCTGAAGCTCGACCTTCAGGTCTGCTTCGCCCTGTATTCCACCAATCTGGCCATGACCAAGGTCTACCGCCGGTTGCTGCGTGAATTGGGGCTCACCTACCCGCAATACCTGGTGATGATGGTGCTGTGGGAGGAGGATGGGCAGAGCGTGTCGGAAATCGGCGAACGGCTGTTTCTCGACTCCGCCACCTTGACGCCGTTACTCAAGAGATTGGAAGGCATGGGGCTGCTGTCCCGCCGCCGGGCGATCGAGGATGAGCGCCGAGTAAAGGTGCGGCTCACCGATCAGGGCCGTGATCTGCGTATCCGGGCGGAGGCGATTCCCGAAGCGGTGGCCTGCGCCAGCCAGTGCCAGCCGGAGGAGCTGGCGGCGCTGAAAGATCAGCTTCATGGCTTGCGCCGTAAACTGAACGGGTAGGGCGCCACTTTGGGAGCCTCTGAAAAACGTCAGCCGGACTTGATCCGGCATCTCCTTCCACGAAGTCACGCACTCTGTAGAGGGAGATCCCGGGTCGAGCCCGGCATGACGGGGTGTTTTTCAGGGGGAGCTTCGCATATTGGCGTCCTGTCCTTGGATTGTTAAAATAGCGCACTATTTAATAGTGCAAAATGTCCGTAAAGGAGAGCACCATGAGCATCGAAAAAGTACTGTACCGCGCCGAAGCCAAAGCCACCGGTGGCCGTGACGGCCGCGCCGTGAGCAGCGACAACGCCCTGGATGTGAAATTGACCACGCCGCAAGCTCTGGGTGGTCCGGGTGGTGAGGGTACCAACCCGGAGCAGCTGTTCGCCGCCGGCTACAGCGCCTGTTTTCTCAGCGCCCTGAAACTGGTCGCTGGCAAGGCCAAGGTGGCGTTGCCGTCCGAAAGCAGTGTTCAGGGGCAGGTGGGCATCGGTCCGGTGGGCGCTGGCTTCGGCCTGGAAGTGGCGCTGACCGTGAGTCTGCCGGGTCTGGATCAGACCCAGGCGGAACAACTGGTCAACAAGGCCCACGAAGTGTGCCCATACTCCAACGCCACCCGGGGCAACATTGACGTGACTTTGAGCGTGGCGGTCTGACGGCTGTTCCCGTTGCAACTGTTCCCATTGCAAAAAAGGCTCAAGGGCCCCTTGCCAGCCCCGGCGAGGGGCTTTGTTTATTTTCATTAAACCTTCATCGGTGACCGTCTCTTTTGCCCTGGCGCCTGCTAGAGTTTGCAGGTGAATTCCCATCATTGCGCCATGTTCAAGGAGCGATCATGAAAACCACGCTTTCTCTCGCCGCCCTGACGGTGGCCGCTTTGCTGACCGCCTGTGATCAGGGGCCGGCCAACGATTCCCGATCCGCTGAACAAGGAGGGGGCGCCATGGAACAGGAAGAACAGCAGGTGACCCTTAAAGGCGAAGTGCTCTATCGGGAGCGCATCGCCTTGCCGCCGGATGTCACCGTACGGGTGGTGCTGGAAGATGTGTCCCTGGCGGACGCCGCGGCCCGGGTGATCGCCGAGCAGACCCTCGAACCGGAAACCCAGGTGCCGATTCCGTTTGAGCTGACCTACATGCGCGGCGACGTCAATCCGGACATGGGCATGGGGTACGCGGTGCGCGCGGAAATCCGGGATCAGCAGGGCAACCTGCTGTGGACCACCACCGAGCGGCACACGGTGGAAGTGGGCGAGAGCAATGATCAACCGGTGACCGTCATCGTCCACCGGGTGCCCGGTGACGAAGCACCTCGGGAGGATCCAGAGAACATGGAAGGTGTTGAGGGCGCGGGGCTGTCCCCGGCGGCACAGAAAGTTCGCGAGCAGGGCGCCCAGTTCTGGGCGGCGGGCAATGAGCCCGGCTGGAGCCTGGCCATCTTTCCGCAGGTGAAACTGGAACTGGTCACCGATTACGGAGAAACCACCGTCGCCGCGCCGGATCCTGGTCCCAGGGAAGAGGGCGGTAAAACTCTCTATCAGACCAGTAACGAAGACACCGACCTGACCGTGGAAATCGAACAGAGCCTCTGTCAGGACGACATGAGCGGCAAAGAGTATCCGTACACCGTGGTAGTCCGCTACGGCGATACCACATTGAACGGGTGTGGGCAGGAGCTGTAAAAGTATTGGAACTCGCCAGCGGGTTGGCTCCCGCAGCGTTTCTACAGAGCCGCTGTGG
>NZ_AQPF01000104.1:0-2233 GCF_009846745.1 Alcanivorax xiamenensis
GGCGTCCGGCGTCCGGCGTCCGGCGTCCGTGATCCTCCATCCCGCGCCGTTCTATGCTAATCTTGCGCGCCCATTGGTGGAGGTCCACAGGTGATCGACGAGATTCAGCAACAACAGGCCCTGGCCTCTCTGCGCACCCCCCGGGATTGCCTGCGCTGGGGCGAGAGCTGCCTGCGTCGCGGCAAGGTGTTTCTGGGCCACGGTACCGACGACCATGGTGACGAGGCGCTGGCGCTGCTGCTGCACGTGCTGGCCTTGCCCCATGACACCGACCCCCGCATGCTCGATGCCCGTTTGCTGCCCCATGAAGTGGAAGCGTTCGTGACGTTGATGACACGCCGCGTCAACGAACGGGTGCCGACGCCGTATCTGACCGGCCAGGCCTGGTTTTGCGGTTTGCCGTTCCAGGTGGATGAGCGGGTGCTGATCCCCCGTTCGCCGATCGCCGAACTGATCGAGGCCGGTTTCCAGCCGTGGCTTGATCCGGAACAACCATTGCGTGCACTGGATTTGTGCACCGGGGGGGGATGCATCGCCATCGCCATGGCCATGGCCATGGAACACGCTGAGGTGGACGCCAGTGATATTTCCGCCGACGCCCTGGCGGTGTGCCAGGCCAATATCGATCACTACGGCCTCGGGGACCGGGTGCGGGCGGTGCTCTCCGATGGCTTTGACGGCCTGCGGGGGCGCTACGACCTGATCGTGTCCAACCCGCCCTATGTGGACGCCGCCGATCTCGCCGCCATGCCAGAGGAATTCCATCATGAGCCGGAGTTGGCGCTGGGCTCCGGTGTCGATGGTCTGGATTTCACCCGCCGCATCCTGGCCCGGGCCGCCGACTATCTGAACGACGACGGCGTGCTGATCGTGGAAGTGGGCAACAGCGACCAGCACGTGATGGCGACCTGGCCGGAGGTGCCGTTCCTGTGGCTGGAGTTCGAGCGCGGCGGCCATGGCGTTTTTCTGCTGACACGGCAACAATTGATCGACCATCGTGAGCATTTCGCCGGCTGACCGGCACCCCCCTGATCTAGGAGCACGAATGTCTGGGAACAGTTTTGGTGAACGGTTTCGGGTGACCACCTTCGGTGAGAGTCACGGCCCGGCGCTCGGGGCCATCGTCGACGGCTGCCCGCCGGGATTGGCGTTGAGCGAGGAGGACCTGCAGGGGGAGCTGGATCGGCGCAAACCCGGCACCAGCCGTTACACCACCCAGCGACGCGAACCGGATCAGGTGCGCATTCTTTCCGGCGTGTTCGAAGGCAAGACCACCGGCACGCCCATTGGATTGCTGATCGAGAACACCGATCAGAAATCCAAGGACTACAGCGAGATCGCCAATACCTTCCGTCCCGGTCACGCCGACTACACCTACACCCAGAAGTACGGCTTCCGTGATTACCGCGGCGGCGGCCGCTCCTCCGCCCGGGAAACCGCCATGCGCGTGGCCGCCGGCGCCATCGCCCGCAAGTTTCTGTCGGAGCGGCTCGGAGTGCGGATTTACGGTGGGGTCGAGCAGATCGGCGATATCCGCGCCGAACAGTTTGACTGGAGCACGGTCAACGACAACCCGTTCTTTTTTCCGGACGCCGCCAAAGTCCCTGAACTGGAAGCGCTGATCAACGCTTTGCGCAAGGACGGCTCTTCCATTGGTGCCCGGGTCACGGTGTTCGCCGACAGGGTGCCGCCAGGCTGGGGCGAGCCGGTATTCGACCGCCTCGACGCCGATCTGGCCAAGGCGATGATGTCGATCAACGCGGTCAAAGCAGTGGAAGTGGGAGACGGCTTCGAGGTGGTCAACCAACGCGGTGAACAGCACCGCGACGAGATCACCCCGCAAGGCTTCGTCAGCAACCATGCCGGCGGCGTGCTCGGCGGTATCAGCTCCGGCCAGCGCCTGCGCGCCAGCATCGCGCTCAAACCCACCTCCAGCATCCTGATCCCGGGCCGCAGCCTGACCCTGGACGGCCAACCCACCGAAGTGGTCACCAAAGGCCGCCACGACCCCTGCGTCGGCGTGCGCGCCACCCCCATCGCCGAAGCCATGATGGCGCTGGTGCTGATGGACCACTACCTGCGCCACCGGGCGCAGAATGGTGACGTGGTGCCGCCCTTGTCGCCGGTGCCAGGCGACAAGGGCAGTGAATAGTGAACAGGGAATAGTTAACAGTGAAAATCAAAAGCGCTGGTCTTTAGCCCCTGTGGGAAGCTTGCTCGCAAGCGAATGGGG
>NZ_AQPF01000105.1:0-1843 GCF_009846745.1 Alcanivorax xiamenensis
CCCAGGCCGCTGCGGGCCAGGCTGGTTTCCAGCCGTACACTCACCTGTTTCGGGGTGTCGTCCAGCAGCAGGCGCTGCAGGGTCGGGCTGTGATCGCCCTGGCCGTCGTGGTCGCGGGTTTGCAGGCCGCTGACGGTGCCGGCGTGGTTGGTGCCGTCTTCCTGGGCGACGCCGAACGGCGGTTTCACTTCGCCGTTGTAGAGTTGACCGATGATCACCGGCTGATCAATGTCCCCCTGACGGAACTCGACCAAGACCTCGCTATCGATCCGGGGCAGGAAGTTGGCGCCCCAGTTGGGACCTGCCAGGGCTTCCGCCACCGGCACCCAAATCCCCGAAGACGCATCGCCAGGGGCATGACCCGATTGGGGGGCACCCGCGTCGTTAAGGCCACCGGGGTTGGGAGCGTCCCCGCGCTGCCAAGTGTATTGGATGCGCACCTGATGGTCGCGACTGCTGGTCACGGCGTCGCCGGGGTGGCCTACCACTCGCGCCAGCAGCGGGCCGCCCACCTCGGGCTTGGGGCGGGGCATAGGGGCTATGGGCGTGGTGGCGGGGACGGCCAGGAAGGCGTTGCGGTACTGGCCGGCCCTGAGGGTTTCGTCGCCGAGCAACTCGCCAGCATGGCCCAAGTTGTTCACCGCCGCGTGTTCCACCACCAGCGCCACATAGGGCCCTTCATCGCAACGCGGATGGCCGCTCAAGGTAAAGGCTTCACCGGTGGCTAGGGTGCGTACCCGACTTTCGCCGCGATGGACCCGTTGTAACACCCGCAAGGCATCCAGATGGTGGCCGGCGGTCCGTTCCGCCTGTTCGGCGCTGTCGAAGCGAGCATCCTGGCGGTGCCAGTAGATCTCCCGTACCGGCAGACCATCTGGGTCGGTGGCTTCGGCGCGACCAGTGACGGTACGTACCTTGCTGCTGTGCCAGCTGGCCACCTGCACCGCGTTGGGGGTGAGGCGGCTACCGTCGGTGAAGCGGGTCACCGAAGGTCGGCTTTCCTCGGCGTGGTCATTATGGAAATCCAGGGAGGGGCCTTCCGGCAGGCGGGCGTGCTGGTCGAACACCACCAAAGTCACCGGCGGGCCGCCGTCTTCGGCATCCTCTTGGCCGTCCTGGCGATGCTCAAAACGCCAAGCCAGTCCGTATTCCGCCATCAATCGCTGACAGAAGGCCCACTGGTTTTCCCGGTACTGGGTGATCATGGGCCGTTGCGGCAGCGGGGTCGTGAGATCAAAGCGGACAGCGGCTTCGGGGTATTCGCCGATGATGCGCTCGATAACGTCTTGGGCGGAGCACTGAGGGAAGATCTCGCTGTTCAGGCGTTCTCCCAGCCAGAAGTTCCAGGAACCCAGGACCAACTCGCAGCGGGGCAAACCGTCCATGTCCCGGTATTGATAGGAGTCTACACAGACACCGTGCCAGCGGCGCCAGCCGCCATCCGGACAGCGTAGGGACAGCATCATCGGCTGGCCGTTCAAGACGTCACCAATGTCCTCATCCCGACGGTCCGAGCCGGTAATGAAGCAGTCGATGGTGAAGGTGTACTGGCCACAGACTTCCTCGCGGCCCCGAAAGTGCTCCACCACCAGGCCATCTGCGGCGGCGTCGATTTCGATCAGGCGTCGGTCTTGGAGTGGGGTGGCCAGGGCGGCGAGAATATCGCGGCCAAGCGAAACGGGATCGGTCATGGAAGTCCTTCTCCAATATCTATCATCAGCGAATCCGGCTGAGGTCAGCGAAGCATAGCAAGCTGGGCGCTAGGGTCAACGGGCCCCTTCTCCGAGAGCAGTGATGGCCGCCAATGACTGTGCATTTGTCCACTTCCCCGTTAGTGAGACAG
>NZ_AQPF01000106.1:0-1832 GCF_009846745.1 Alcanivorax xiamenensis
CTGGCGTCTGGCGTCTGGCGTCTGGCGCTTTCAACCGCCGAACAAGTTGACCACATCCAGACGATGGGCGTGCTGCCCCGCTCGCTGCACGCCGTCTTCCAGGTGTTCAAAGTCAAACAGGCGGGTGTCCGCCAGTTGGGAGGGAGCGATATTCTGAATCGCGGAAAAGATGCTCTCGACACGGCCAGGATGCTCACGATCCCAGCTGTTGAGCATTTCCTTGATGGTCTGACGCTGCAGATTCTCCTGGGAACCGCACAGGTTGCAGGGGATGATGGGAAAATCCTTGTAGCGGGCGAAGCGCACGATGTCCTTTTCCCGGCAGTAGGCCAGCGGGCGGATCACCACGTTCTTGTTGTCGTCGCTGCGCAACTTCGGCGGCATGGCTTTCATCTTGCCGCCGAAGAACATGTTCAGGAACAGGGTCTCGACGATGTCGTCACGGTGGTGACCCAGGGCGATCTTGTTCGCGCCGATCTCCTCGGCGAAGCCGTACAGGCTGCCCCGTCGCAGCCGTGAACAGAGCCCACAGGTGGTTTTCCCTGCCGGCACCTTCTCCTTGACGATGGAATAAGTGTCCTTCTCCAGGATGTGATAAGACACCCCTTCCTTCTCCAGGTAATCCGGCAGTACATGCTCCGGGAAACCCGGTTGTTTCTGATCCAGATTCACCGCCACCAGTTCAAAATCCACCGGCGCGGAAAGCTGCAGATTGCGCAGAATCTCCAGCATGGTGTAGGAATCCTTGCCACCGGACAGACACACCATCACCTTGTCGCCGTCGGCGATCATGTTGTAATCGGCGATGGCCTTACCCACTTCCCGCCGCAGTTTCTTCTGCAGCTTGTTGAAGTGGGTGCGATGCTTGGCATCGAGACTGTCGGTGACGCTTGCCATGGCAACCTCTGAACGGGCTCTGCGGGTTGGTGAGTTAAGGGGTCAGGTGACCTTGATCTTGCGGATCAGGCGGCGGTACAACGGCGGACACCATCGTTTCAGATACACGCCCATGCGCTCGCGGCCGGCGATGATAACCTGATCGCGGCCACGCTGCACGGCCTCCACCACCCGCCGGGCGCACTCCTCGGCGGCCAGGCCCTGCTCCTGGGCCTCGTCCATGGTGCCCTGGGCGGAACCGTCGCCCACCAGCGCGTTCACCGATACCTGGGTACGGATAAACCCCGGCATCACCAGGGTAACGCGAATGCCCTCATCGTATTCTTCCGCCCGCAGCGCCTCGAAGAACCCGTGCAGGGCGTGTTTGCTGGCGCTGTAGGCGGAACGCAGCGGGGTCGGCAGTTCCCCCACCAGCGAGGTTACCACCACGAAACGGCCAGCTTTGGCCGCCCGGAACACCGGCAGCACCGCCTTGGTCAGCGCCACCGCGCCGAAGTAATTCACCGCCATGATGCGCCAGTCCACCTCCACACTGGTCTCGCGCACCAGCGACCGTTGGGAAACGCCGCCGTTGTGCACCACCTGATCCAGCCGCCCGAAGCGGGCCATGACCTGCTCCGCCGCCGCCGGCATGGCGTCAAGGTCGCTCAAATCCAGGGGCAGCACCAGATGTTGATCGGCGTTCACCAGGGTGTTCCGCACCCGCTCCAGTTCCTCCCGGCGCCGGGCCGATAACACCAGACGAGCGCCGTAGCGGGCGTATTCCGCCGCCAGCGCCTCGCCGATACCGGAGGACGCGCCGGTAATCCAGATCACCTGATCCGCCAGGGAAGATGCCATGACTTGCTCCTTTTGTGTTGGACGCCGGACGCCGGACGCCGGACGCCGGTAATGCGAAACCAGGCCCAACGCCCTGGCAAGCACTAACAACGCTT
>NZ_AQPF01000108.1:0-1676 GCF_009846745.1 Alcanivorax xiamenensis
TTGCAAGCAAGCTTCCCACAGCGGCTCTGTAAAAAAGCTGTGGGAGACCAGCTTGCTGGCGAATGGTATCGCGCCTACCGCCTCCATTTCCCCGGCGTTACGCCGAAGGTGTCGCGGAAGGCGGCGATGAAGGCGCTGACGTTGTCGTAGCCGAGTTCCAGGGCGACGGTGGTCACCGGGGCATCGCCGGCCAGCCGCTCCAAGGCGCGCAAGAGCCGGGCCCGTTGCCGCCATCGCTGAAAGCTGAGACCGGTCTCCTGGGGGAAGCGTCGTGACAGCGTGCGTGCCGAAAGCCCGGCCCAATGTGCCCATTCGCTTTGGTCGCGCCGGTCCGCCGGATCGTCCAGCAGGGCACGGGCGATTTTCAGTAAGCGTGGATCGGTGGGCATGGGCAGCCCCAACGGCGCTTCCGGCAACGCACGAATCTCGGCGGCGATGACCGCCGCCAGCGGATCCTGCCGCCGGTCCCAGCTTTGAAGGCTCCAACTGGCAGCGCGTTTCACCGCCTCCATCAACAGCCCGGATACCCGCACTGTACAGGGCTTCTCCGGCAGTCCCGCGCACAGATCCTCACGCATCAGTAGCGCCCAGCCATCGAACCGGCCATGGGGATCGATACCATGCTCGCAGCGCGGAGGAATCCAGATCGCGTGAACCGCCGGCACCACCCACAGGGTGGCACCGGTCCGTACCGTCAGCAGACCGTCGATGGCGCCGCAGAGCTGCCCTTCGTCATGGCTGTGCACGCCGGCTACCCGAGCCTCGCGTTCGGCGTCCCGCTTGCTCCAGACACGGACCACCAGTGGCCCGGGAAAGGCGGGGAAAGAGCCGCTGCCAGAGGTTAAAGCCATGATGGCGAGTTTCCGTTATTGAATGACCTTCATACCGTATTTCAGACAGGCGCATGGCGCTAGTCTGTTTCTACCCCCCTGTTCCCGCCCTTTTACTGGAAGGATTTAACCATGCGAGCCAATGACATCTTGCCCGACGAGCAAAGCACCCTGAATCTCGACGGTGTCACCATCCGCAAGGGATCGGTGGGGGCGTTTCTCGCCAACGCCCGCCAATGGCTGGACCCGGACACGCCGGAGCCAGCGCGCCGGGAAGCGGAGCGTGATCTGGCCGAGTTACTGCCGGCGCTGGACGCGTTGGGTCTGTTCGACATTCTGCAGGTGCGCCAACCCAGCCTGCGCCAGTGGCTGGATGACCTGAGGGAGGGGCGATAATGACGTTGGACGACTTCGAGATTCATGATATCAGCACTTTTCCCATCGTGCGTTTCTTCCCCGAATCACTGCCTGAGGGCTATGCCCTACGCTGGGAGGAGGAGATGGATGCTCTGATTACCCAGCCGGAACCTTTCGTGGTGCTGCTGGGCAACGCCGAGGCGGCACAGGAAGCTCACCAGGATCGTAAGCGCCGCACCCTGTGGCTCAAGCGCAATCGGGATGCTCTGGCACGGGCCTGCAAGGGCATGGTCGGCGTGCAGCCCAACGCGGCCAAGAGGCTGGTGATGCAAACCCAGAGCGCGGCCCTGGCCGGACTGTTCAATGTGCCACTACGGGTAGTCGCCAGCGAGGAAGAAGCGGAACGGTTGGGGCGGGTGTTTTTGTCGGAGTGAGGGGCGCTGCTCGAATCGCCCCTTCGGCGTTGGCGCGTTCGCTTGCAAGCAAGCT
>NZ_AQPF01000109.1:0-1239 GCF_009846745.1 Alcanivorax xiamenensis
TTCGCATGTTTCTGCTCTGCTTAGTGGTTATCAGGATGCGAACCGGGCCCGGGGTGTTGGTAGCACTGCCGGGCTTTTTTATGTCCGCGATATGGGGAATTTATCAGGTAGCGGGAAGATATGTAACTACTAATCAAGGCGGGGGTCTGCGGGAGGGCTCGCGCGCGCGCGCGCAAATCCCATCCCACTGCCCCCCTTTCTTAAAAATCAGTTGTTCAGGCGCGGGATAGGTTCTCTGTTCTGGGAGGTGGTTCAGCGCGATTGAACCATTGTGCAGACTGCTAGTGTCGTGTTTTCAGGCATGAGCCCCCAGCAGGAAGCCGGGGGCACGGTATCGGCGGTGGTAGGTCTGTGTTCTTAGGAGCGTCAGAGTGCCGCCTGTCATGGCCTTACGGCCATTAGCAGGTAATTTCGTGCCCCTGTGCCCTGAGATAGTCCAGAACCTGCAATGCCGGCCCCATTTCCAGCCACTCAGAAGCCCCGCGAACGTCTGACAATTCCCGCCTGTGGGATTTCAGCATTCCCCTGGCTGACTTTATCCGCCATGAGTTGCCAGCAGTGCGAGCATCGGCAATACGCCAGTTTCGGAGGATGCGGCGAAGCCTGTAATACGCCTCAGAGGAAATATCGAATTCCACTGGGTCGGTGGTAGCCCAGTCACCAGTTTTACCCCAGACGCGCCCGGTTTTCTTCTTCCATGACGGGGGGATGTTCTCAGGGTGTCGCTGGTAGTGCTGGACGCCTCGCGCTGAGTGTTTACTGAGATACTTAAACCAACCCACGGTATCGTTAATCTCCAGTGAGTACTGGCCCCGGAGGGAAGCGCCGAATTCGTTGGCGACAGCAACCCAATTAAGCAGCAACTCCCCACGGGGGACGGAGATTGGGAGCCATAAAGCCCCGTGAAGGTGTGGGACGCCCCTTCGCTGCCATTCGGTGACCCAGTGCACCCGGTAGACCCCCAGACGGGTTAGACGCTTGAAATAGGCGTTTCTGAGCCGTTTCCAGTCGTCGGCAGTGGGTGGGCAGTCCCGGACAGTGAGCGTGATGGCATAGCCCCGGAGAGGCTCCCCGGAAGCGGTGGTGTCTAGGGTGCGTTCGTCGACTGATCGGAGGAAATGAACCATGCGCCGGGTGGCGGATTCTGACCAGCCTTCAACGGTGCCCCGTTTGGCTCTCAGGTGATCGTTTTTCTTGGGGGGGGTGCCCATGGTGACCCCATGGCGGTACAATTTGAGT
>NZ_AQPF01000011.1:0-106062 GCF_009846745.1 Alcanivorax xiamenensis
CGGCGTCCGGCGTCCGGCGTCCGACGGCTCTAACTATCCCTTTGATTCGGCGGCGTCAGCCCGTGCTTGCGCATACGACGGTAGACGGTGGGACGGGATACGCCCAGTTCCCGGGCCACCGCGCTGATCATCCAGTGGTGGCGTTTCAGGATCGACAGCAGGCCGGCGCGTTGCGGGTCGCCATCGTCGTCATTCTCCGTGGTGGCCGGCGTGGTGCCGGGGCCGATCACCTGGGCCAGACATTCTTCCGGCAGATCGTTCACCGTGATCTGTTCGCCATCACAAGTGGCCTCGGCGAAATTCAGGGCGTTCACCAATTGGCGGATATTGCCGGGCCACGGGCAGGCCAGCAACGCGCTCATGGCGTCCGCGCGTAACTGCAGCCGCGGTTGCCCGACGGCGCGGGCCAGCTCACTCATCACCGACACGATCACATGCTGTTTATCCGCCCGCTCCCTGAGCGCCGGCAGCCTTAGCGTGGCGCCGTTGAGCCGGTAGTAAAGATCCTCGCGAAAAGAGCCGTCGGCGATCAATCTGGCCGGATCCCGGTGCGTGGCGGCGATCACCCGGCAGTCCACCGATATCGGCCGTTCCGAGCCCAGCGGCAGCACTTCCCCCTCCGCCAATACCCTTAGCAGCCGGGTCTGTAACGTCAATGGCATGTCGCCAATTTCGTCCAGAAACAGGGTGCCGCCGTGGGCTTGCTGGATCAGGCCGCGCATGCCCTTGGCCCGGGCGCCAGTGAAGGTGCCGGGACTGTAGCCGAATAATTCGCTTTCGATCAGGGATTCAGGAATGGCGGCGCAGTTCACCGCCACGAACGGTTTGTGCCGGCGCGGCCCGGCGTCATGAATGGCCCGTGCCAGCACTTCCTTGCCGGTGCCGGTTTCCCCCAGGATCAACAGGCTCACGTCCCGTTGCCGCAGACGCTTGGCCAGCTTCAGAGTGCGGCGCATGGCGGGATCGTCGGCGGCAAGGCGGTCCAGTTCCGGCACCGGTTCTTCCGGCATCAGTGGCTGCGGCGCGGCCGGCCGGGTGGGGCGGCGTGGCTCGATCAGGCTGCCGAACAGGGTACTGCCCAGGGCCTGCACCCGGAAGGCACGAACCTGATCCTCGCAGGCATAGGGAATCGACCAGATATCCCGAGCATCACAGTCAAACAGCTCCGGCAGGGTGACCTCGCCATCGTCCGTGCGGGTCCGGGCCAGCAACTGCCGGCCAACGCCGTTGGCGGCCAGCACCCGGCCATCACCGTCAAGCGCGAACAGATACTGGCCGTTGACCTGCACCAGCTCCCGCGAGGTGTCGCAGCGGAACACCGTATGGTTGCGGTAATGGCGCAGGAAGTAGGCGTCCTCGATCATGCGCGCGTACAGGCGGATCAAATGCAAGGCGAAGTTCTGGCTGTCCCGTGTCGGCGCGGAATCCAGAGCGGAGATATCCAGCACCGCCAGCAGACGTCCCTGAGGATCGGTGATCGGAGCCGAGGTGCAGGTGAGGCCGATGTGGGTGGCATCGAAATGGTCCTGGCGATGGCAGGTGAGCGCCTCGCCTTCGCGGATGCAGGTGCCCACGGCGCAGGTGCCGGCGTGGTGCTCGTTCCAGTCGGCGCCAAGATAGAGCCCGGCCTGGCGCAGCCTCTGGTCGTGCCGGCGGTCACCAAGGAACTGCACGGTAATGCCGCGCTGATCGGTGAGCAGCAGCACATAACCGAGCCGGGCGATCTGGCCGTACAACTGCTCGACCCCGGCCCGTGCCACATTGAGAAACTCGTCGGCGCTTTCCTGATGTTCCCGCAGGGTTTGATGGGTAACGATGCGGGCCGGCCGGGGCCGCGCCGGGTCCAGGCCGTATTCTTCGATACAGCGTTTCCAGGAGCGGGCGATCATGACGTCGCCGGGGGACACGGTGGGACGGTAACCGCCTCCCGCGTATCGCAGGATGTCGTCGATGTGGCGACGTTGTTGCGCGTGCAGGCTGCTCATTCTCGGGCCTCCGCGGTGGATTGTTGTTCTGCTTTTTGCCTGGGATTCAGACTAGCTCCGCGCTCCCGGCGGCTCCATCCGACTTGAGTACTAAATACACCCCGGGAGCTTTACACCTGTAACGACGGGCGTTGCGCGCCGTTACGTTTGTGATGGCGTCAGGCCTCCGTTCAAGGACCGCTGCCCGAGGCAAAATTCTTATTTAAATCAAGGCCCTGAAACCGATTAACGGCCCATGGGGAAGATTGGCACGGCTCCTGCTCTTGTCCCCGCATCCGTGCCGGCGTTCGCATCGACCGCGACGCCGGTGATGGAACACAAACAACAACAACGCATGCGAGGAGCACATCATGAGCACGACAAATACGCCGAACCGTCAAGTGGAACACTGGCTTGGTGAATGGGAGCGGACGCTGAGCGGTGATGATCCCGTCGCCGCCGCCGGGCTGTTCGAACAGAACGGTTACTGGCGCGATCTGGTTTCCTTCACCTGGAATATCAAAACCGTGGAGGGACACGCCGCGCTGCGCGACATGATCGGCGCCACCATCGCCAACACCCGGCCTTCCGACTGGTGCCTGGCCGGCGATGCCCGTGAGGAGAACGGTGTGGTGGAGGCCTGGATCACATTCCAGACCGCGGTGGGACGAGGCCATGGCCACTTGCGTCTGCGTGACGGCAAGGCCTGGACTCTGCTGACCACGCTAAAGGAACTGCGGGACTATCCGGAGCAACGTAACGCCCTGCGGCCCAAAGGTGCGCGTCACGGCGTGTTCAAGAACCGTAAAAGCTGGCTGGAGGAGCGCCGCGAGGAGGAAGCGGAGCTGGGTTACAGCCGTCAGCCTTATTGTGTGATTATCGGCGGCGGCCAGGGCGGTATCGGTCTGGCGGCGCGCCTGCGGCAATTGAATGTCCCCACCATCGTGGTGGAAAAGAACCCGCGCCCTGGCGATTCCTGGCGCAACCGCTACAAATCCCTGTGTCTGCACGATCCGGTCTGGTATGACCACATGCCGTACCTGCCGTTTCCCGATCACTGGCCGGTGTTTTCGCCCAAGGACAAAATCGGCGACTGGCTGGAGATGTACACCCGGATCATGGAGATCAACTACTGGGGGTCCACTGAATGCACCGGTGCCCGTTATGACGAACAGGCCGGTGAATGGGTGGTGGACGTGAATCGCGATGGTGAGCGCGTCACCTTGCGGCCACGACAGCTGGTGCTGGCCACCGGTATGTCCGGTATGCCGAACGTGCCGGAAATTCCGGGCATGGAAGACTTCCAGGGTGAGCAGCATCACTCCAGCAAGCACCCGGGTGGCGAAGCCTATGCCGGCAAGAAATGCGTGGTGCTGGGTGCCAACAACTCGGCCCATGATATCTGCGCGGCACTGTGGGAGCATGGCGCCGACGTCACCATGGTACAGCGTTCCTCCACCCACGTGATCAAATCGGAAACGTTGATGGATCTGGTATTGGGGCCGCTGTATTCCGAGGAAGCGGTGAACAACGGTATCACCACGGAAATGGCGGACATGACCTTCGCTTCCATTCCCTACAAGGTGATGCCTCAGTTTCACGTCCCGGTGTATGAGCAGGTGGCGGAAAAGGACGCGGATTTCTACCGCCGCCTGCGCGAGGCCGGTTTCATGCTGGACTTCGGCGATGACGGTTCCGGCCTGTTCATGAAATACCTGCGCCGTGGTTCCGGCTACTACATTGATGTAGGCGCCTGCGAACTGGTGGCCAACGGCGATATCAAGTTGAAAAGCGGTGTCGGTATCGAACGTATCAACGCGCATTCGGTGACGCTGACCGACGGTTCCGAGCTGCCGGCGGATCTGATCGTCTACGCCACCGGCTACGGTTCCATGAACGGCTGGGCGGCGCGCATTATTTCCCAGGACGTGGCGGACAAAGTGGGTAAGTGCTGGGGCATGGGCTCGGACACCACCAAGGACCCGGGGCCCTGGGAAGGCGAACTGCGCAATATGTGGAAGCCCACCCGGCAGCCGTCGCTCTGGTTCCATGGCGGCAATCTGCACCAGTCCCGATTCTACTCCCAGTTCCTGGCGCTGCAGTTGAAAGCGCGGATGGAAGGTCTGGACACGCCGGTGTATGGGCAGCAGGAAGTGCATCATCTGGCTTGATTGATGTGCGTCAGCAGCGGGCGGGCCGGTCCCGCCTATGCTGAATCCCGGGATTCATTGAACAGGAACAGCGATCATGGAACTGAAAGGAAAAGTGGCTCTGGTCACCGGCGGTGGCCGGGGTATCGGACAGGGGATTGCCCTGGCGTTGGCCGGAGCCGGAGCGGATGTGGCGGTGGCGGATCTGGATCTGGCCATCGCCGAGGAAACCGCCGCCAAGGTAGAGGCCACGGGGCGGCGTAGCCTGGCGATCTCCGTCAACGTGGCGCAGCCGGATTCGGTGCGTGCCATGGTGGAAAAGGTGGAGGCGGAGCTGGGCGACCTGGATATCGCCGTCAATAACGCCGGTATTATCAGTATTCAGTCCATCGAGGAACTCACCGCCGAGGACTTCGACCGTATCATGGCGGTGAACGCCAAGGGGGTTTTCCTCTGCACCCAGGCCGCGGTGCGGGTGATGCGGCCGCGACGCTGGGGGCGCATCATCAACGTGGCCTCCATCGCCGGCAAGATCGGCTTCCCGGATCTGTCCCATTACACCGCGTCCAAATTCGCGGTGATCGGATTCACCAACGCGGTGGCCAAGGAAGTGGCTTTGGACGGCATCACCGTGAATGCGTTGTGCCCGGGTATCGTCGGTACCGGCATGTGGCGTGGCGAGGACGGCCTGGCCGGGCGCTGGCGTGAAGAAGGGGAAAGCGAAGAGGCATCCTGGGCCCGCCACCAGAAAACGCTGTTGCCCCAGGGCGTGGCGCAAACCCCGGAAGACATGGGGCAACTGGCGGTGTACCTGGCCTGCGCCGAACACGTCACCGGCCAGGCCATCGCCGTGGATGGGGGCTGCACGCTCTAGTTTTTTGTTAGCGGGACATCGCGGTCCATGGGCCGCTGTTGCCCCCATTCGCAGATGCGCCTACACGTAACACGCCGAGGCGCCGATTCGCGAGCAAGCTCGCTTCCCACAGCGGCTTCGTTGCTTCCACCGTGGGAAGCTGGCTCGCCAGCGAATACGGTGTGAATTCTTATGCCCAGCGCCAACCGGCTGGGCACAGTCGATCCGATTAGCCCAGCACCATGATGGCCTGACCGGCATTGATCTGCTGGCCCTCCTGACGGGCGATACGCAGCACCTTGCCGTGCTCCGGCGCGGTCACCTCGATCTCCATTTTCATCGATTCCAGAATCGCCACCACCTGGCCGGCTTCCACGCTGTCGCCCTCGGCGACGTTGAGCTGCCAGATGTTGCCGGCGGTGGGGGATTCCACCGGAATGCCTTCCGGCAGGCCATTGCCGTCATCGCCGTCCAGATGCTGCTGCGACTCGAAATGAATCTGGCCGCTTTCCACCCAGCGTTGCAGTTCCTCGTCGAAAGCCTGGTTGCGTTGCTCGGTGAAGGTACCGATGCTGTCTTCATTACGCCGCAGAAAGTCCTGATAAGCGTTGAGGCTGAAGGTGGTTTCTTCCACCTTGAGCGGGTAGTCGCCTTTGGGAAAGTCCCGGCGGATTTGTTGCAGTTCGTCGGCGCTGACTTCGTAGAAACGAATCTGATCGAAGAACCGTAGCAGCCAGGGTTTGGTGAAGGCCTCGGTGGTGCGATAGCGATTCCACATTTGCAGAGTGCGGCCGACGAATTGATAGCCACCCGGCCCCTCCATGCCATACACACATAAATAGGAACCGCCGATGCCGACGGAATTTTCCGCGGTCCAGGTGCGTGCCGGATTGTATTTGGTGGTCACCAGACGGTGACGGGGATCGTAAGGTGTGGCCACCGGGGCGCCCAGGTACACATCGCCCAACCCCATCACCACATAACTGGCCTCGAACAGAATCCGCTTGACCTCGTCGATGCTGTCCAGGCCATTGATGCGGCGGATGAATTCGATGTTGCTCGGGCACCAGGGCGCGTCCTTGCGCACCGATTGCATGTATTTCCGGATCGCCAGCCGGCAGGCCTCGTCGTCCCAGCTCAGTGGCAGGTGAACGATACGTGACGGCACTTGCAAATCATCCTGTTGCTGCAAGGACAGTTCTGCTTCCTTCAATAGCGTTAACAGGGTGTTGCGCGGCAGCTGCCGTGGATCGAAATGAATCTGCAGGGAACGAATGCCGGGAGTCAGCTCCAGCACGCCGTCAATCCGCTGCTGCTCCAGCCACCGCATCAGGGCGTGAGCCCGGAAACGCAGGCGCAAATCCAGTTCCAGTGGACCGTATTCCACCAGCACATAACGGTCACCGGCGGCTCGGTAGACTACCTCCACACCGGCTTCCTCCTCCGGCAGGCGGTCCAGTACCGGGGTGATCACAGGGGCGGACTTCACCACCAGTTCGGGTGCGTTCAGGTGTTGCAGACAGCGGTCCTGTTCTTCACACAGACGGTCGGCGTCTTCCAGGGAGACCGGTTGAAAGCGGACTTTATCCCCGGCTTTCAGTTGTCCCAGTTTCCACAGGTCGGCTTTGATCACCGTGGCGGGACAGACAAAGCCACCGAGCGACGGACCATCCGGGCCCAGAATCACCGGCATATCGCCGGTGAAATCAATGGTACCCACCGCATAGGCGTTATCGTGGATGTTGGAAGGGTGCATGCCGGCCTCGCCGCCGTCGCTGCGGGCCCATTCCGGTTTCGGCCCCACCAGTCGTATGCCGGTGCGGCTGGAGTTGTAATGGACCTGCCAATCGCTGCTGAAGAAGGTGGCGACGTCGTTGTCGGTGAAGAAGTCCGGTGCGCCATGGGGACCGTAGATGACTCGCAATGTCCAGGTATCGCGCAGCTTCGGCTTCAGCGCGGGTGGCACCTCGATGGCTTGCGGGACCGCGCCGTGCGGGCTCAGATGCAACACATCGCCGGTGCGCAGAGCACGGCCGCCGTGGCCGCCAAACTGACCCAGCGTAAAAGTGCTGCGTGAGCCCAGGTAGGGTTCGCATTGAATGCCGCCAGCCACGGCCAGGTAAGCGCGGGCACCGGTGCCGTTGACCTTGCCCAGCTTCAGCGTCTGGCCGGCGATCACCGTCACCGCCTGGTAGCGGGGCACGGACTCGCCGTCGAGCGTGGCGCCCATATCCGCGCCGGTCAGCGCGATCCGGGTGTCGCGGTTGAAGCGCAGGGTCGGGCCATTGAGCGTGCATTCCAGGCCGGCCGCATTCTCGTCGTTGCCCAGCAACCGGTTACCGAGGCGGAAACTGAGGCTGTCGAACGGGCCGGACGGCGGCACGCCCACCGGCCAGTAGCCGCCGCGCCCGGGATAATCCTGGACGGTGGTCAGGGTACCGCCGGCAAGGACATCCAGGGTATCGGGTTGGTAGCGGAAGTCGTTCAGATAGCGAGTGGTCATGCGGCCTTGCCGGAACGCCGGGTCGGCGAGGATCGCCAGCACATACTCGCGGTTGGTTTCGATGCCTTCCACCAGAGTGTCGCCGAGCGCTTGCTCCAGGGCAGCCAGAGCGCGCTCGCGATCATCCTCGTGAACGATGACCTTGGCCAGCATCGGGTCGTACAGTGGGGATACGGTCAGTCCCGCTTCGATCCAATGGTCCAGCCGCAGCCGTTGGCCGTCCGCTTCAGGAAAACGCACGGTGGTCAGCAGACCAGCACTGGGCTGGAAATCCTTGTTCGGATCCTCCGCATAGAGACGCACCTGGATCGAATGACCGCGCGGCGTGAGATCGCTGGTCAGGTGTTCCAGCGGCGGCAGTTCGCCGGCGGCCAGCCGCACCATCCAGGACACCAGGTCGACACCGTAAACCTGCTCGGTGACGCCGTGCTCCACCTGCAGACGGGTATTCACCTCCAGGAAGTAAAAGCGGTTGGTATCCTGGTCGAGAATGAATTCCACGGTCCCGGCGTTGCGGTAATGCACCGCCGCCATCAGACGCCGTGCGGTGTCGTGCAAAGTGCGCCGAACCGCTTCGGGAAGATTGGGCGCCGGGGTTTCCTCCACCACTTTTTGATGGCGGCGCTGGGCGGAGCAGTCACGCTCGCCGAGCGTCACCGCGTGGCCTTTTCCATCGCCGAACACCTGCACTTCGATGTGGCGGGCGCGCTCAATGTATTTTTCCAGGAACACGCCGTCGTTGGAGAAGTTGTTGGCGCTGAGCCGGCGTACCGTGTCCCAGGCTTTGCGCAGCGATTCGGCATCGTGGCAAATCTGCATGCCGATACCACCGCCGCCGGCCGTGCTTTTCAACATCACCGGATAGCCGATGCCGGTGGCGGCGGCCAGCGCCTGTTCCGGATCGGTCAGCAGACCGGTGCCCGGCAGCAGCGGCACCTGATTGTCTTCCGCCAGCTGGCGGGCGGTGTGTTTGAGGCCGAAGTCCCGCATCTGTTCCGGGGTGGGGCCGATAAAGGCGATGCCTTGGGCTTCGCAACGCTCGACGAAATCCGGGTTCTCACTGAGAAAACCATAGCCGGGATGCACCGCGTCCACCTGACGCTCGGCCATCAATGCCAGTAGTTTGTCCTGGTCCAGATAGGTACTGGCGGCGCTGCCTTCCCCCAGATAATACGCTTCGTCGGCCAGGCTCACGTGGCGGGAATCGGCGTCCGCGTCGGCGTAGACCGCGACGCTGGTGACGCCCAGGGTTTTCAGGGTACGGATGATTCGGGTGGCGATGGCGCCACGGTTGGCGATCAGTACCTTCTTGAACATGATGTCGGCTCTGCGGCGATGGCGGGTCGTCCCGCCGTAAGCGTCCGGCTTCCGGGGTCGTCCCCGGCGCCTTATTCCGATAGTCAGTGCCAGATCAGTACTTCGATGGGCGTGGGGTTGTAGCCGTTGCACGGGTTATTGAGCTGAGGGCAGTTGGAAATCAGCACGGTGATGTCCATCAATGCCTTCATTTCCACGTACTTGCCTGGCGCGGAAATGCCATCGGCGAAGGTCAGCCCGCCGTCGGCGGTTACTGGTACGTTCATGAAAAAATTGATGTTGTGGGTGATGTCGCGCTTACTCAGTCCGTATTCCTCATTTTCGTTAACGGCCCGCATCCAGCTGTCCCGGCAGGCGTGCATGCAGCGTTTTTCCAGCGCGTAACGCACGGTGTTGCTTTCCGTGGCGCAGGCGCCGCCGAGGGTATCGTGGCGGCCGCAGGTGTCAGCGGTGATTTCCAGCATCGGCCGGTTGCGGTTGGAACGCAGCACGGTGCCGGCGGTGAGGAAGACGTTGCCCTGTTCGCGGAGGGTGTCCATGGCGCTGTAGCGCTCGGCGGTGTCCTTGGCATTGAAAAACAGCGTGTCCGCCGCCTGGTTGCCTTCCAGATCGAGGATGCGCAGGGTCTCGCCTTCCTTCAGCACTTTAAGAAAGTAATCGCCGGCGGGGACGGTGTCGCGGAAATGAGCATCGGCGGGCTTCAACTGACTTTCCCGAATCATGATGGTCTCCTAAAGGCCCAGGTGATAGAGGCGGTTGTTTTCGAAAGCGCGGGCGTTTTCCGGACGGAAATTAAGGCAGTAGTCGTCCTGTTCCACCGGTGCCGCGCTGAGCATTTCCACTTGCACGGGTTTGCGCGGGTAGTCGCAAGCGGGGTTGAGCGGGTGCGGGCAGGTGTGCATCACCACCAGCGTGTCCATTTCGAAACGCAGGGTGATTTGCGCGCCGGCGCGGGCGGCGCCGGCGTCGAAACGCAGCTGTCCGTTGTCGTCGGTCGTGACTTTGCTGAACAGATTGAGATTGGCGGCCAGGTCCCGTTCGCCCAGGCCGTACTTGGCCAGTTCGGTGAGGAAGCTGGCGTGGCCGCTCAGGGTCCAGTCGTTGCGGTATTGCTGGTAGGAGTGCTCGCCGTACTTTTCCCGCAGACGGGTCTCGTCCAGATTGCCGCACACGGTGTCGTGCCAGCCGAAACTGTCCTCGACGATGGAGGCGAACACCCGGCCCATGTCGGAGTAGAGACAATTACCGCGGGTCAGTTTGAAGGTGTGCTGACCCTTGAGGGTGTCCGGAGCGTTGTAACGCTCCAGTTTTTCTTCCGGGTTGTAGAACAGCATGCCGACGTTGGCGCCGCCTTCCAGGTCGGTGAGACGCAGGGCCGTGCCCCGGCGCAGACGAAACGACCAGTGCGCGCCGCCGGGCATGGTGTAGTGGTACAGCGGTTCGGTCATGAAAGTCTCCTTGTACGTTTCCAAATCAAAACGGGCGCTAGGCCATGGTGCGGGCGGTGGCGTCCGCCTGCGCCTGAATGGCGGTGAGCGTGCCCTTGTCACAATCTCCCACCGGCAGGTCGTAGGTGATGCGCGCGCCGTAGGCGCCAGGGGCTTGCGGGTCCAGGCGGGTCTTGTCGAACACCCACAGCCGGGTACCGAGATAAAAGCCTTCGGCGAGATCGTGGGTGACCATGAAGATGGTCAGGCCCTGTTGCCGCCACAGATCCAGCACCAGGTGATGCATGTCGCGGCGGATGCCGGGATCGAGCGCGCCGAAGGGTTCGTCCAGCAGCAAAATGCGCGGCCGTTTCATCAATGCCTGGGCGATGGCCAGACGCTGTTGCATGCCACCGGACAGCTCGTGGGGAAACTTGCCGGCGGCCTGGGTCAGCCCCACGGATTCCAGCATGGCCATGGCGGCGTCCTTCAAGGCTTTGCGTTTGCCGCCAAAGGCGCGGCCACTGAGTTTGTGGCGGTGCAACTCGTCGGCCAGCATGACGTTCTCCAGCGCGCTCAGATGCGGCAGCACCGAATAACGTTGGAACACGATGCCGCGGGTCTCGTCCGGCTGATCCGGGATCGGCGCGCCGTCCAGCAGCAGCTCCCCCCGGCTGGGCGATTCGGTGCCGAGCAGCATCTTCAGAAAGGTGGTTTTGCCGCAGCCGGAGGCGCCCACAAGAGTGACGAATTCGCCTTCCTGCACTTCCGCGTCGAGGCGCTCCAGCACCACTTGGTCGCCGTACTCTTTCCACAGATTGTTCATTTCGATGATAGCCATGGGCTTCTCCTCGCTTTGCTCAGTGGCTGCCGTGGAACCAGGGGTAACGCCAGCGGGAATAGCGGGCCAGCAGGAAGTCGATGGCGAACGCCAGCAGGGTGATCCAGAGTACGTAGGGCAGGATCACGTCCATGGACAGGTAGCGGCGTACCAGGAAGATGCGATAACCCAGCCCTTCGGTGGCGGCGATGGCTTCGGCGGCGATCAGGAACAGCCACGCCGAGCCCAATGACAAGCGCACGGCACTGATCAGACGCGGCATGATCTGCGGCCACACCAGGCGCAGGATGATCTGCCAGGTGTTGGCGCCGAGCGTCTGCATCTTGATCACCTGCTCGGCTGGGATCTCCCGGGCTCTTTGCTGCAAGTCGCGAATCAGAAAAGGCGTAATACCGATGATGATCAGCATCACCTTGGCCAGTTCGCCGAGCCCGAACAGAATGAACAGGATCGGCAGGATCGCCATCGGCGGCACCAGCGACAGCCCGGTGATCAGCGGAGACAGGCCCGCGCGGGCATAGGGCAGGGTGCCGGTGACAATGCCGAAGATCAGCCCCATCAAGGCGCTGATGCCGACGCCGATGGTCAGACGGGTGAGACTGGCCAGGGTATCCGCCCACAACAGGTATTCACCGCTGCGCTTGCTGGGCTCGAATGCCATGCGCTGAATGGCGTCGCCCATGGCGCTGAACGACGGCAGCAGCTTGTCGTTGGGGTTGGCTTCCAGGCGGGCATCGGAAGCCAGCAGGTACACCACCAGCAGCAGGGCGAAGGGCAGCAGCCCCAGCGCCCAGGTGGCGACCGGTCCGGGGTGCCGGTTGATCAACTTCTTCATGGCGACTCCTGTGGGCGGTGACGAAGCGCGGGGGCGCGGTTACAGCTCACCCTCGGCGGCCATGGTCATATAGGTCGGGTCGAAGCGCAGTTTGACGTTGCCGCTGTTGCCGTAGACGCCGGCGGGGGTTTCCACGCCAACGAAACCGGCATCCGGAGCGCCTTCGCCGAGCAGACCGTGGTCAAAGGAGAATTCCGCCACTTTCTGCATGGTCTCCTTCAACGCCGGGCTGTTGGTGAAGGCCACCGCGTCTTCGGCCTGGTCGAACAGGCGGGTGGCGTCGAGCTGCGTTTGCAGACCGTCCAGGTCGGTGGCGGCGATATTGGCCAGATGCTGACGGAAGCCGCTGTCATCCAGGTGCCCCATGATTTCGTACCAGGCGCCGGTGAGTGCCTTGCCCAGGGCGGGGTTGGCTTTGAGGGTCTCGGTGTTCACCACCATCAGATCGATGATCTCGCCGGGAATGCGGGATGAATCGAACACCAGGTTGGCCTCGGGGGATTCCTTAATGGTGCCCAGCAACGGATTCCAGGTGGCCAGGGCGGTCACGTCGGGGGTATTGAAGGCGGACACCAGATCGGCGTCGGCGGTATTGACCACGGTGATATCGCGCTCGCTGAGCCCGACGCTGTCCAGTGCCCGGGCCAGTAGATAGTGGGACACGGACAGTTCCACCAGATTGACGCGGCGGCCGTTGATGGCCTCGAGCGTGTCGGCGTCTTTTAACACGATGCCATCGTTGCCGTTGGAGAAGTCCCCAACGATGAGGGCGGTGCTGTCGACACCGCCGGCGGCGGGAATGGTCAGGGCGTCCATGTTGGTCATGGTGCAGCCGTCGAACTGGCCGGCGGTGTACTGGTTGATGGACTCGACGTAATCGTTGATCTGAACCACATCGATATCAATGTCGTACTTGTCCGCCCACTTATCGACGATGCCTTCGGCGGCGCCGTAGTCCCACGGCAACCAGCCCACGTAGATGGACCAGCAAACCTTGAAGCTGTCCCGGGCCTGGGCCGGTGAAGTCAGTGTCAGCGCGAGCAGGGCGGTGGTGCAGACGGTGGTGAGCAAACGGGTCATGTCGGACCTCCTGGGTTACGGACGAAGAGGAATCCAATGACAGGTGTCATCGTGTCCTCCCGGGCTTTTGTCCCGCCGTGTAACCTTCAGCGAAGGTCGACTGCTCTCGGACCAGGCATCGGCGGTGCCGATCGGAACCCTAGCGGTCTATTGGAAGCAAATTGTCGAGTGTGGATGGCCACCGGCCATTCGATTCCTCATGCCGGTATACCAGCAAGAGCGGTGCCAAATCGGTGCAGGCCAGGGATTGCGGGGGATCGTGGGAAAAAAAACGGTGCGGAGGGCTTGCGGATGGGCCGGGCATGGCGCTGGTTTGGTGCGCCATGCCCGAAGGTGGTGCATTCAGGGGCGTCAGGGAGTGCTATCGAGAAACTCCGTCAGGGCCCGCCAACTCTCGCGGTCGGCTTCGGCGTCGTAGGCCAGGGGCATGTCGAAACGCTGACCAAACTGGTCCGCCTCGGGATTGGTGAAGCCGTGTTTGGCGTCGGGGAAGCTGAGCAACTGGTATTCCGCGCCGGCGTTGTTCAATTCCTCCACCAGTGCCGAGACCTGCTCCGGTGGCACCATGGGGTCGGCTTGCCCGGTGGCCACCAGAATGCGCGCCTTGATGTCGCCGGGGCCGGCCGGATTCTGTGTCGCCAGGGTGCCATGGAAACTGGCCACGCCGGCCAGATCATTGCCTTTGCGGGCCTGCTCCAGCACCACGCCGCCGCCGAAACAGTAGCCCACCGCGTAAACCCGCTGATCATCCACGTACTGCATTTTGCGCAGCAGCGTCTTGGCGGCGTTGAAGCGGGCGGTCATCTTTTCCGGGTCGGCCAGCGCCTGCTCCATGAACGCCTTGGCGTCCTTGGGGTGCTGCGCCACTTTTTCGTTGTACATGTCCACGGCCAGCGCCACATAACCTTCCGCGGCCAGTTGCCGGCTCCGGTTGCGGATGTAGTTGTTCAGGCCCCACCATTCGTGGACCACGATGACCCCGGCGGTGAGCCGTTCCTGATCCTCGTCCATGTACAGCACGCCAGTGCCGACGCCACCGGGAAGGTTCACTTTCTGTTCAATGATGTCGGCCTGGGCCAGGGAACCGAGCAGCAGCAGGCTCAGTGCGATCAGGCGGGTCATGAGTTCTCCTTGTCCGGGGTGTCGGCGGTGGTGGCGTCTTCCCAGACCCAGCGTAAAGGCTCACCGAAGTCGTCATGGATCAGCCGGCGGCGCGGCGCGGCGGATCGGGCGCGGCGGACCTTGGGCTTATGCTTGCGGGCGTCGATGGTGGCGGCCAGCCGTGACAAATCGGTGCGTTGAGGCTTGGGGGTGTGACTGAACGGGGATAACGGCCGGGCACCGTGAGAAGGCTCTCCGCTGGTGCCGGGCGGCACGCGCTGGATACTCCCGCCCCGGGACAGAAAACGCTCCATATCCCGGCGCAGTCGCTCGCGCTGCTGTTCCTTGGTGGTACGCACTTTCATGGGGAAGGCGAATCATCGGCGTGGACGACCTTCAAAGATAGCAGCGCGGCGACGGGAAGGCCACCGACGAAGATCGCTGGTGGCGCATTTTCCGGGTTAAAGCGCGGTTCGCGGGCGTTTGGGAATAGTGGTGCTGTCCTCGGCGCCACTGTTGCCGGTGCTGCCACCGGCACGTAGGGGGTGACAGTTTTCAATCACCACCTGACCCTCCAGCAGATTGCCACGGGAGTATTCACGGAAAATGCAGCGGTTGGTTTCCGGGTCGTAATTCTCGATCCACAGGTTATCGCCTTTCCAGGTGGCGGCGATGTGCTGCTGCCCCGCCGGTACGCTCAGTGTCATGGTGCCGCCCAGCCGCTTGACGAAGATCTGCTCAAGCCAGAAGTAATACAACACGGTGCCCGCCAGCCACACCAGCACCGCCAGAATCACCGCCGGCTTCCACTTGCCCATGCGGGCGCCGACCAGGAACAGGCTGAGAAAAATCAGGATCGCAACCAGGACCCAATAGAGGTAAGTAATCATGCGTGTCTCCGCAAATCCTTGTATTGTAGTGTCGCCGCCTTCGCTGGCGGAGCCGGATATGTTTTGATGATAGCAACTGTCGACGCGGGAGATGTAAAACCATGCAACAGTGGTGGGTTTATATACTGCGCTGCGTGGACGGTTCACTGTATACCGGTGTCACCACGGATGTGGAGCGCCGTCGCCGGGAACACAATGAAGGCCCCCGTGGTGCCCGTTATACCCGGGCACGGCGGCCAGTGACCCTGGTTTGGCGGGCGGCGGTGGCGGATCGCGCCAGCGCCTGCCGGCTCGAAGCCCGCATCAAGGCGCAGCCGCGCACCGTCAAGGAGCGGTTGCTGGCCATGGGCCAAGGCAATACAAATGACGTTCAGAGCGTTCTGGACGTCCTCGGTTTGGATACGGAGACCCCGCAATGAAGCATTGGCGTTTTGTCCTGTTGCTGTCGATTCTGTTCGGCGTTACCGGCTGTGGCATCAATAACATTCCCACCTATGATGAGCAGGTGAAGGCGGCCTGGGGACAGGTGGAGAACCAGTATCAGCGGCGCGCGGATCTGGTGCCCAACCTGGTCAGTACGGTACGGGGCTACATGGAACACGAGCGGGATGTGCTGGTGGAGGTCACCGAAGCCCGCGCTAAGGTCGGTTCCATTCAGGCCGATGAAAGTCTGATCAACGACCCGCAGAAGCTGCAGCAGTTCGAGGCGGCGCAGCAGCAACTCGGTTCTGCTTTGCAGCGCCTGATGGTGGTGGTGGAGCGCTATCCGGATCTCAAGGCCAACCAGAACTTCCTGGCCTTGCAATCGCAGTTGGAAGGCACCGAGAACCGCATCGCCGTGGCGCGCCGGGACTACATCACCGCGGTGCAGCAGTACAACACCGAGATACGCACCTTCCCGGGGCGGATCTGGCACGGCATCCTTTACAGCGACATGGAAGTGCGTCCTTCCTTCGAAGCCACCACGGAAGGGGCGGAACAAGCGCCCCAGGTTAACTTCAACTGATGCGACTACTGCTCTGCACTCTGCTGATGCTGGTGCTGCCCACGGCCTGGGCGGCGCCGGAATTCCCCGCTCTGACCGGCCGTGTGGTGGATAATGCCGGCCTGCTTTCTTCCCAACAGGCACGGGCACTGGAGCAGCGCCTGGCCGAGGCCGAGAGCCGCACCTCCAACCAGGTCGTCGTGGTGACCCTGCCGGATCTGCAGGGCTACGCCATCGCGGACTACGGTTATCAGTTGGGCCGGGCCTGGGGGATCGGTCAGGCCGAACATGACAACGGCGCCTTGCTGATTATCGCTCCCAAGGAACGCAAGATTCGCATCGAGGTGGGCTATGGACTCGAAGGTGTGCTCACCGATGCGTTGTCCCACGCCATTATTCAGAACGAAATCCAGCCCGCGTTCCGTCAAGGGGACTACTTCACCGGGATCGAACAGGGGGCAACGGCCATTCTTGCCGCCATCGACGGCGAGTACACCGCCCCGGCGAAAAAAGCCAGTAAAGGCAGCAGTCTCCAGGCGCTGATCTATCTGATCGTGCTGGTGGTGCTGACCATGCTGCTGACCTTCGGCGGTGGCGGGCGTGGCGGTGGGCGTCGCGGTCGGGGACTGTTGGCACCCATCGCCATCGGCGGGATGGGGGGCTTCGGCGGCGGAGGCGGCGGCGGTTTTGCGGTGGAGGCGGCGGCTTTGGGGGCGGTGGCGCCTCGGGAGGCTGGTGATGTTATTGAATGAAGAAAACCAAAACCGGGTGTCCCGCGCCATTGCCGCGGTGGAAAAGGACACCGACGCTGAACTGGTGACAGTGCTGGCCCGGCAGGCCGACAACTATCGCTATATTCCGATGATGTGGGCCGCGCTGCTGTCCCTGCTGGTGCCACTGATCCTCGCCTTCACGCCGATCTGGCTGGCTCCGCTGGAAGTGCTGCTGGCACAGTGGACCACCCTGGTGGTGCTGGCGCTGGTGTTCCGCTGGCCTCCGCTGATGATGCGGCTGGTACCCGCCTCGGTGAAACAGCGCCGCGCCGCGGACCTGGCCCGGCGGGTGTTTCTGGATCAGGGGCTGCACCACACCAAGGGCGGTACCGGCGTCTTGATCTTCGTCTGCGAAGCGGAGCACTACGTGGAAATCCTGGCGGACCAGGGTATTGCCCGCCACGTGCCCAACGAACGCTGGCAGTCCATCGTCGATACCTTCACGGCTCACGTGAAGGCCAGGGATACCCTGAATGGCTTCCTGGAATGCGTGGCCAGCTGTGGCGATGAGTTGATCACCCACGTGCCGGCCACCGAGCAGAAGAATGAACTGCCCAATCATTTGATTGTGCTGTAAGAAACGTGTTGTAAGAAAAAGGCGCCGTAGGGAGGGGACATGGAGAGCGTGGAACTCGTATTCGAAATGACCACCTGGGATTACATCACCATGGTGTTCTGGTGGCTGTTTCCGTTGCTGTTCAGCGTGGGCTATACCTTTGCGTTCCGGCGGCGCCTGTATCTCCACCTTCAGTTTGCCGTACTGGCCACTGTATGCGGGTACACCGGCTATGCGGGTATCCCGTTTGTCTGGGGGCAGTCCGGTCCGGTGGTCAATGCGCTCTCCACCTGGTGGGTCATCTGCTGCCCCTTCGTGCTACACCTGATCCGGGCCTTCCGGGTCCCGGGCAAGGCTCGCGGTTAGACGGAACTGGGTTTCTTGTACTCATATACGAGTAAAAATAGCCTTTAATCTCGTTTCTTACTCATATATGAGTAAAGCTCCCTTCATGGTGCTCCATCTGAGTGCGTGCGCGTTAAGAGGCGAGTCCGGACCGTCAGAAACAAAAAAGGCTGCTCGATTGAGCAGCCTTTCCTGGATATTGGTAGCAAGGGGCGGACTTGAACGGGCAGGCCGCCTGCGTCGACCCCAGCCCAGAAAAAGCAGGGTCGGCCCCTGGATCAGAACCTTGGCCCGCCTGAAACAAAAAAGGCTGCTCAACTGAGCAGCCTTTCCTGGATGTTTGGTAGCAAGGGGCGGACTTGAACGGGCAGGCCGCCTGCGTCGACCCCAGCCCAGAAAAAGCAGGGTCGGCCCCTGGATCAGAACCTTGGCCCGCCTGAAACAAAAAAGGCTGCTCAACTGAGCAGCCTTCCCTGGATATTTGGTAGCAAGGGGCGGACTTGAACCGCCGACCCCAGCATTATGAGTGCTGTGCTCTAACCAGCTGAGCTACCTTGCCATGTTTCAAGGCCGCGAATTGTCCGTGAGCTCCGGGGCGCTGTCAAGAACGAGGAAGTCGATCCGGGCCATTTCGGGAACCAACCGTCTATTTCTTGTTCAGACCTTTTTACATGAGAACGGTTATCAATTATTCTTCGATAATACTTGACTGATTTGGTTGGTCTTTATAGTCTGACTTCCTATTCACGTACCAAAGGTGTGGGTATGCGTTTAACCACCAAAGGCCGATACGCGGTGACCGCGATGCTGGATCTGGCTCTTCATGCGGATGAAGGTCCGGTATCCCTGGCGGATATCTCCGAGCGCCAGGGAATTTCCATTTCCTATCTGGAGCAGCTGTTCGCCAAGTTGCGGCGGCGGCATCTGGTCAGCAGTGTGCGCGGCCCAGGCGGTGGCTACAGGCTGAGCCGGGACAGCGACGATATTGATGTGGCCTCGGTGATCGCCGCCGTGGACGAGTCCGTGGATGCCACCCGTTGTGGCGGCAATGGTGACTGCCAGGATGGCCACATTTGTCTGACGCACCACCTCTGGTGTGATCTGTCGGATCAGATCCAGGATTTCCTGTCGCACATCACCCTGGGCGAACTGGTCTCCCGCAATGAAGTACGGCAGGTGGCGGAACGCCAGAAGATCACGCAAAGCCAACTGAACCGGGTGCCGGTCAGCACGCTTTGATCCCTCCATTATCAACACAGTAATCAACGTCCATGTCGCAAGCGGTTTATCTGGATTACGCCGCCACCACCCCGGTGGACCCCCGGGTGGTGGAGGTGATGGTGCGTTTTCTCGGGCCGGACGGCACCTTCGGGAATCCGGCATCGCGCAGCCATCTTTACGGCTGGCTGGCGGAGGAAGCGGTGGAAAGTGCCCGGCGGCAGGTGGCGGACGCCCTCAACGCCGACCCCAGGGAAGTCGTCTGGACCAGCGGCGCCACCGAGGCTAACAACCTGGCCATCAAGGGCGTTCTGGAGCAGCGGGGCGGGGGGCACGTGATCACCTCCGCCACTGAGCACAAGGCGGTGCTGGACCCCTGCGGCTGGCTGGAAGGGCGTGGCGTCGAGGTCACCTATCTGGCGCCGGAACCGGATGGCCGGATCACCCCGCGGGCGGTGGAAGAGGCGATGCGCGAGGACACCGTGCTGGTGTCGATCATGCACGCCAACAACGAAACCGGCGTGATCAACGACATCGGCGCCATTGGCGCCTTGTGCCGGGAGCGTGGCGTTCTGTTTCACACCGACGCCGCCCAGACCATGGGCAAGTTGCCATTGGATGTTCGGGAAACAGCGGTGGACCTGGTCTCCCTGTGTGCCCACAAGATCTACGGCCCGAAAGGCATCGGCGCGCTCTATGTGCGGCGCCATCCGGATGTGCGGGTCGCCGCTCAGATCCATGGCGGCGGCCATGAGCGCGGCATGCGTTCAGGCACTTTGCCCGCCCATCAGATCGTGGCCATGGGGGAGGCGCTGTCATTGGCCATGGCCGGCCGGGATGAAGAGAACACGCGAATCGCCGCGTTGCGGGATCGCTTGTGGGATGGCATCCGGACGCTGCCCGGCGTGTCCCTCAACGGTGCCGGCGCGCCGCGTTTACCCGGCCATATGAACGTGGCGTTCGAAGGGTTGGAAGGGGAGATGCTGCTGACCGCGTTGACCGGCGTGGCGGTGTCCACCGGGTCCGCCTGCACCTCGGCGTCGCTGGAACCGTCCTATGTGCTCAAGGCGATGGGGGTGTCCGATTCGCTGGCACACGGCTCGCTGCGCTTCTCGGTGGGCCGCTTCACCGATGAGACTCAAATCGACACGGTAATACAGAATGTGACGCAGGTGGTCACCCGCCTGCGTGACGTTGCTGCTCAAAGGGGATAAGCGGCTCTTTTTGTCTGACGGAAGGCTCCGTAACCGGCGTGCTGCTTGCTTAGGTGTTGTCACACCAAAGGACGGAGCCAACCATGCACGGAGTGATCCTTGCTCATCTGCGTCATTTCGTTACCGACCGCTATGGTCAGTCGGTATGGGATGACGTCAATCACCGAGCAGGTCTGACCGACTGCCTGCACGTGCCGATTCAACTTTACCCGGACAATCATCTGGAAGACCTGATGACGGCGCTGCAGTCGGTCACCGGACTGCACCGTGATGATTTGCTGGAGGAATTCGGCGCCTGGGTGATCCCGCCCCTGATCAATATGTACCGGGCGATGATTCCACGGGAATGGGACGCGGTGGCGTTCCTGCTCAACGTGGAGGAACGCATCCATCAGCGAGTCATTCGTCTGAAGAACCCGGAGGCGACGCCGCCGCGCATTGATGTGCGTGAGTTGGAACCACGCGTGCTGCAGGTGGAATACCGTTCCCACCGGGATCTGAGCTTGCTGGCGCTGGGCTGCGTCCACGGCGTGGCGGCGTTCTACGGGGAGAAGGTGGAGATACTGGAATCGGAGCAGGTGGACGGTGTGCGGCGCTTCGTGGTGCGCCTGGAACCCGCCGCCTGAATTCGGCGATGGCCGTCAGGCGGCCATCGCCGCCGCTTCCTGTTTGATACGGGCCACCATGGCGCGCAGGCCGTTGCCACGGGTGGGGCTGAGATGACCGAACAGGTCGATGTCCTGGAAGAAGGCGTCCATGTCCACCGCCGCGATCTGTTCCGGCGAGCGGCGGTTGAGGGCGGTGAGCACGATCGCCGCCAGCCCGCGCACGATGATGGCGTCGGAATCCACCGCCAGATACAGGCGACCCTCGCTGTCATCATAGTCGGTGACCAGCCATACCTGGCTCTGGCAGCCGCGCACGAAGCGGTCTTCGGTGCGCAAGGACTCCGGCAGTTCCGGCAGTTGCTTGCCGAGATCAATGATGTAGCGGTAGCGCTCTTCCCAGTCGCCCAGGAATTCCAGGTCGTCACGGACATCCTCGGCGGTGACGTTCTCACCCAGCTTGATGTCACGGATATTAAAGTCGCTCAAAGCCAATACCTCGTTTCGCTTGTGCGCATCGCTCTTCACGTTGGCACGAGTAAAAGCGTGTATGCGTGGGGCGTGTTGCGTGCAAGCGAGTTACTTCAGAACAATCCCAGTTCCAGTTGGGCCTCTTCGGTCATCATATCCCGGCTCCAGGGCGGATCGAACACCAGCGCCACTTCCACTTTGTCCACATTGGGGACCTTGGCGAGCCGGTCTTCCACATCGCCGACCAGGACAGGCCCCATGCCGCAAGTGGGAGCGGTGAGCGTCATCCGTACCTGCACCACATTCTGGTCGTCCCTGCGAATCACATCGCAGCCGTAAACCAGGCCCAGGTCGACAACGTTTACCGGAATTTCCGGGTCGTAGATGGTTTTCAGGGTCTTCTGAAGATCCTCGTCCCGTACCGTGCCGTCCGCTTCGGGTGCATCGAAGTCCAGTTCCAGAGGCTGCTGGCCGATGGCGTCCGCGTCGGTGCCGTCAATACGCGCCATATTGCCGTTCACGGTCACCGTATAAGTGCCGCCCAGCGCCTGACGCAGATTGACGAAGGCGTTCTTCTTGATGGTGATGCGGGTGCCGCTGGGAACCCGCCGGGCGGGCACATCCCGGCTGACCACCACGGTGCGTTGCTCTGAGGTAGAAGGGGCGCTGGTCAAGACCTTCAGACCTCGTGCACGGTGAAACTTTCACCGCAGCCGCATTCGCCGGTGGCGTTGGGGTTGCGGAACTTGAACAGGCTGTTGACGCCCTCGGTGACGTAATCGATTTCAAGGCCGTTGAGCATCACCAGCCATTTTTCCGGCACGTAGAGCGCAATGCCGTCGATATCGAAGCGCTTGTCGCCCTCGCGCGGTTCGTCGACGAAGTCGAGCACGTACATATAACCGGAGCAACCGGACTCATCCAGATTCAAGCGGATACCGGCGGCGCCGGCGCGCTCGATCTCCTTGAGAGCCTGGCGGCGGGCGGATTCGGTCAGGTGAATTTGCGCCTGGCCGGGCACGAAAGTCTGTACCGTCATGACATCATCACCTATAGAGCATCTATAGAAAGGAACGTACTTTATGGAGCGCCTGGAACAGGACGTCCACCTCATCAAGGGTATTGTAGATCGAAAACGAGGCGCGCACGGTACCGGGAATGCCGAGGCTGTCCATCAGCGGCATGCAGCAATGATGCCCGGTGCGCACCGCCACGCCTTGCTTGTCCAGCAACACGCCGACATCGGCGGGGTGGGCGCCGTCCAACAGGAACGACAATACACTGGCCTTGGTGGCGGCGTTACCGATGATTTTCAACCCCGGGAACGCCTCCGCCTGTTCATGGGCGGCGCTCAACAGAGCGCTCTCATGGGCCGCCAGCGCGTCCCGGTCCTGTTCCTGGAGCCAGCGGATGGCCGCTCCCAGGCCGACCACGCCGGCGATGTTCGGCGTGCCCGGTTCGAATTTATACGGCAGCTGATTCCAGGTGCTTTTCTCGAACGTCACCACTTCGATCATCTCGCCGCCGGTCTGGTAAGGCGGCATGGCCTCCAGCAACTCACGGCGGCCGTACAGCGCGCCGATGCCGGTGGGGCCGAACACCTTATGACCGGAGAAGGCATAGAAGTCACAGTCCAGCGCGCGCACGTCCACCGGGAAGTGAGACACCGCCTGGGCGCCGTCCACCAGGGTGATGGCGCCAGCGGTCCGGGCGGCGGCGATCAACTCCGCCACCGGCGTTACCGAGCCCAGGCTGTTGGAGACATGGGACAGGGCCACGATGCGGGTGCGCTCATTCAGTAACCGGTGGAACGTCTCGGTATCGACACTGCCGTCCTCGCGCAGCGGCACCACTTTGAGACTGGCGCCGGTGGCCAGGCAGGCCTGCTGCCAGGGCACGATGTTGGCGTGGTGCTCCAGGGTGGTGATCAGCACTTCGTCACCGGCTTTGAGCCGCTCGCGGCCGATGCACTGGGCCACCAGATTGATGCCCTCGGTGGTGCCCTTGGTCCAGATGATCTCCTCGCGATCGGCGTTGAGGAACGCCGCCACGGTATCCCGCGCCGCCTCGAAGTCCGCGGTGGCGCGGTCACTCAGGTAATGAGCGCCCCGGTGTACGTTACTGTTGGTGGTCTGGTAGTAATCCCGTATCGCGTCGATCACCCCCCGCGGTTTTTGCGTGGTGGCGGCGTTATCCAGGTACACCAGCGGTTTGCCGTTGGCCTCCTGGTGGAGAACCGGGAAGGCGTCGCGCAGCGCGGGAATGTTCAGGGTCATGCCGCTTCCTCGTTGACGCCGGGATATTGGCTCAATTCCCCCGCCAGCCACGGCTGCACCCACCGCGCCACGCCCTCGTCCGGCAGTGCCAGGATCAGTTCGTTGACGAAGCCCAGGCTCAGCATGCGTTTGGCTTCCGCCAGCGTGATGCCCCGGGATTGCAGGTAGAACTGCTGGGCAGCGTCGAGTTGGCCGACGGTGGCGCCATGGGCGCACTTCACATCGTCGTTGTAAATTTCCAGTTCCGGTTTGGTGTAGATCTCCGCGCCGGGGCTCAGCAGCAGGTTCTTGTTGCTCAGTTCCGCCAGGGTGCCCATGGCGCCTTCATGGATGTGAATGCGGCCATTGAGGATCGCCTTGCCCTTTTCACCGGCCAGACCCTTGAACACCTGATTGGAGGTGCAGTGCGGCACGCGATGTTCCACACACAGCTGATTGTCGATATGGCTTTGGCCGCGGGCCACGAACACGCCCTGCATGTTCAGTTCGGCGCCGCTTTTTTCCAGCAGGGCACGCACGTCGTTACGGCGCAGCCGGTTGCCGCCCATCAGCTGGTAGCTGTCGATGCGGCTGACACCGGTCTGCCGGAACAGCAAGGTGCTGATGTGCAGAGTGTCTTCCCGTTCGCTTTGCAGCCGGTAGTGGGTGAGATGGGCGTTGTCGCGGGCTTCGATCACTGTCACCGCATTGTTCAGCACCGGGCCCTGGCCAATGTAATGCTCGATCAGGGTCAGCTTGCTGCCCGGGTTCAACAGCACTTCCACCCGGGTCTGGCAATGGGCGGGCGCATCGCTGGCGGCATGCAGCAGCAGGTGCAGCGGTGCGCTGATTTCGGTGTTGGCGGCCACTTCCAGAGTGATGGCGTCGGTCAGCGCCGCGCCGTTGTAGAGAGCGAACGGTGTTAGCAACTCGTCACGCTGTCTGGCCCGGCGATGCAGCGTCACGCCTTCCGGCAGCTGGCTCAAGGCCTCCTGCAAGCGGCCATTGCTCATCACCAGACGATGATCCGCCAGGGTCGGCAAGGCATCGGGCAGGGCGCCGCTGGCCTGGGTTTTCAGATGGCCATCGGTGAGCGGGTGCAGGGAGGTGTACTTCCACTGCTCGGTTTTACGGTCGGGGAAAGCGGCGGCCTCCAGGGCGCTCAAGCTGTCACCGCGCAGCGGCGCCAGCGCGTCTCCGGCTTCGGACCGGCGCGCGTTGTCCACCGCCAGGGTCTTCAGTTCCAGGGGCAGGCTCATGCGGACTCTTCCTCGCCGGTCAGCCAGCCGTAGCCTTTCTGTTCCAGTTCCAGGGCCAGTTCCTTGCCGCCGGATTTGATGATGCGGCCATCGGAAAGGACATGGACGTGGTCCGGCACGATGTAATCCAGCAGGCGTTGATAGTGCGTCACCAGTACGATGCCGCGTTCCGGGCTGCGCAGGGAGTTGACGCCACGGGCCACGGTTTGCAGGGCGTCGATATCGAGACCGGAGTCGGTTTCATCGAGCAGGGCCAGACGCGGCTCCATCAGCAGCATCTGCATGATCTCGTTGCGTTTTTTCTCACCGCCGGAGAAGCCTTCGTTAACGCCGCGCTTGAGGAACTGAGCGTCCAGATTGACCTGCTTGCAGGCTTCGCGGGCCTTGCGCAGCAGCGTCACCGAGTCCCACTCTTCCTTGCCCTGGGCCTTGCGTACCGCTTCCAGAGCCGCTTTGAGGAACTCCATGTTGGACACGCCGGGGATTTCCACCGGGTACTGGAACGCCAGGAACAGGCCGGCCTGGGCGCGTTCCTCCGGCTCCAACTCCGCCAGGTCGTGACCGTCCAGAATGGCCTGGCCCCCGGTGATCTCGTAATTGTCACGGCCGGCCAGAACATTGGCCAGGGTGGACTTGCCCGAGCCGTTGGGTCCCATGATGGCGTGTACTTCGCCCGGGTTCACGGTCAGATCCAGACCCTTGAGAATGGCTTTGCCGTTGACGGCGGCGTGCAGATCACGAATTTCCAGCATGTAAATAACGCCTATGTATTAACTGTCTAAGACTTTTCCACAACGCTTCGCTGCGGAGGACGAGGCCTGGGGCCGGTTTTCGCTATTAACTGTTAACTATCAACTGTTAACTAACCAACTGCCCCTTCCAGACTCACTTCCAGTAACTTGCCGGCTTCCACCGCGAACTCCATCGGTAGTTCCTTGAACACTTCCTTGCAGAAGCCGTTGACGATCATGGAGATCGCCTTCTCCGGGTCGATGCCGCGCTGGCGGCACAGGAACAGCTGGTCGTCACTGACCTTGGAGGTGGTGGCCTCATGCTCCACCGTGGCACTGGGGTGCTTGGATTCGATGTACGGGAAAGTGTGGGCGCCGCAGCGATCGCCCAGCAGCAGCGAGTCACACTGGGTGAAGTTGCGCGCGTTCTCCGCCCGCGGGCCCATGCGCACCAGGCCCCGGTAGGCGTTGGAGCTCTTGCCCGCCGAGATGCCCTTGGAAACGATGGTGCTCTTGGTGTTCTTGCCCAGGTGGATCATCTTGGTGCCGGTGTCGGCCTGCTGGGCATGGCGGGTCAGGGCCACGGAATAGAACTCGCCCACCGAGTTGTCGCCGCGCAACACCACGGACGGGTATTTCCAGGTGATGGCCGAGCCGGTTTCCACCTGGGTCCAGCTGATCTTGGCATTGTCATGGGCGACGCCGCGCTTGGTGACGAAGTTGTAGATGCCGCCCTTGCCGTTCTCGTCGCCGGGATACCAATTCTGCACCGTGGAATACTTGATCTCGGCGCCGGGCAGGGCCACCAGCTCCACCACCGCCGCGTGCAGCTGATTCTCATCACGCTGCGGCGCGGTGCAGCCTTCCAGATAGCTCACGTAGCTGCCTTCGTCGGCGACGATCAGAGTGCGTTCGAACTGGCCGGTGTTGGCTTCGTTGATGCGGAAGTAGGTGGACAGCTCCATGGGGCAGCGCACGCCCTTGGGGATGTAAACAAAAGAGCCGTCGGTGAACACCGCGGAGTTGAGCCCGGCGAAGAAGTTATCGCTCTTGGGCACCACGGAGCCCAGGTATTGCCGCACCAGCTCTGGATGTTCCTGCACCGCCTCGGAAATGGAACAGAAGATCACCCCGGCCTCGGCCAGCTTTTCCTTGAAGGTGGTGCCGATGGACACCGAGTCGAACACCGCGTCCACCGCCACCCCGGCGAGCATTTCCTGCTCATGCAGGGGAATGCCGAGCTTCTTGTAGGTGTCGAGAAGCTCCGGATCCACCTCGTCCAGGCTTTTTGGCCGGTCTTCCATGCTTTTCGGCGCGGAATAGTAGGAGATGGCGTCATAGTCCACCTTCGGATAATGCAGGTGGGCCCATTCCGGCTCCGGCATTTCCCGCCATTTGCGGTAGGCTTCCAGACGCCACTCCAGCAGCCACTCCGGCTCTCCTTTCTTGGCGGAGATGAAGCGGATGACGTCTTCGCTGAGCCCCGGCGGCAGGGTGTCGGACTCCACCAGGGTGGTGAATCCGGCCTCGTACTCGGAGCGGATGACTTTGTCCAGTTCGGCTTGGCTGCTCATAATCTCAGAATACCAGAGTAATTTAGTCAGGTATTATACGGGATCCGACGGCGGGGTGGAATCCAGAGTGGCGATGGGATTGATAGGCGGTGACCCCGGGGGGCCTGAAACCGGCGCCAACGGTATCATATTTAACCCCGGATGCGTATAATCCGCCGGTTTCAGGCCCCCGGATCGCGGCGAGGACCGCCCAGGCCGAGTCCACGGGCGCGGCCGGCCGAACGGCGCGGGCGCCCATTCAATGAAAGTAATGCAAATTCATGCAATTCTGGAGAAGACACAGCGATGTCAGTAGAGCGTACTCTCTCGATCATCAAGCCCGATGCCGTGGCCAAAAACGTCACCGGTGAGATTGTCGGCCGTTTCGAAAAAGCGGGCCTGAAGGTCGTGGCCATGAAAATGCTGCACCTGAGCCGTGAGCAGGCCGAGGGCTTCTACGCCGAGCACAAGGAGCGTCCTTTCTTCGGTGATCTGGTGGCCTTCATGACCAGCGGTCCGGTTATCGTGCAGGTGCTGGAAGGCGAAGGCGCGGTACTCAAGAACCGTGACCTGATGGGTGCCACCAACCCGAAAGAAGCGGAAGCCGGCACCATTCGCGCCGACTTCGCCGAAACCATTGATGAAAACGCGGTACACGGTTCCGACTCCACCGAGTCCGCCGCCCGTGAAGTGAGCTATTTCTTCTCCGACGAAGAAATCTGCCCGCGCACCCGCTAAGGTGGTGGGTGGACGCCTCGCCGCAGGGCGGGGCGTGACGCCGCCGCAGGAGGAAGCCATGAGTGTCCCGCAAAAGGTCAATCTGCTCGGTTTCAGCCGTGAGCACATGGAAGCGTTCTTCCTCGACATGGGGGAGAAAAAATTCCGTGCCCAGCAGGTGATGAAGTGGATCCATCACCATCAGGCGGACCATTTTGACCAGATGACCGACGTCGGCAAGGCGTTGCGCCAGAAGCTGACCGAGGTGGCGGAAATTCGTGGCCCCAAGGTGCTGCATGAAGGTATTTCCCGGGACGGCACCCGCAAGTGGGTGTTCGAGGCTGACGGCGGCGGCGCGGTGGAAACCGTGTTCATCCCCGATGGCCGCCGCGGCACCCTGTGTGTGTCCTCCCAGGTGGGCTGCGCCGTGGATTGCGGCTTCTGCTCCACCGGTAAACAGGGTTTTCAGCGCGATCTGACCAGTGCGGAGATCATCGGCCAGGTGTGGCAAGCGGGCCGTGCCTTTGGTCCACGCCGTAATCTGGGCGAGCATCCGATCACCAATGTGGTGATGATGGGCATGGGCGAGCCGTTGTTGAATTACGGCGAAGTGCTCACCGCCATGCGCATCATGAAGGACGACCTGGGTTATGGCATCGGCAAGAAGCGCATTACCCTGTCCACTTCCGGCGTGGTGCCGAAGATCGACCAGCTCAGCCAGGATCTGGATGTGGCGCTGGCGGTCAGTCTGCACGCGCCCAATGATGAGCTGCGCAACGAACTGGTGCCGCTCAATCGCAAATACCCGCTGGCGGAACTGATGGCCGCCTGCAAACGCTACAGCGACAATATTACTCACCGTCACAACACCATCACCATGGAATACGTGATGCTGCGTGACGTGAACGACAAACCGGAGCACGCCCGGCAGCTGGTCAAGCTGCTCAACGGCATTCCGGTGAAGGTCAACCTGATCCCCTTCAATCCCTTCCCCCACGCTGGCTATGAGCGCTCCCGGAAAAAAGACATCCTGGAGTTTCATAAATTCCTTAATGACCATGGCCTGCTGACCACGGTACGCACCACCCGGGGCGACGACATCGACGCTGCCTGCGGGCAACTGGTGGGCACGGTGCAGGACCGCACCCGTCGTGCCGAACGTTGGAAAAAATCGGTGTTTCACCGCACCGAACAGGCCGATGGCAATGCGGCGTCCGTATGATAAAACGACATTTTTCTTTGGTTGTGGTACTGGCCGGAGGCCTTTGGCTGTCCGGTTGCGCGGTGGAGAGCAGTCGTAACAACGTCAAGGTGGACGAGGCGGTCACCAGCCGCGTCGCCGCTGGCCTTCAATATCTTCAGCAGGGCAATCCCAGCGAGGCCCGCCGGCATTTTTCCCGGGCTCTGTCACTCAATGACAACAGTGCCAAGGCACACAATGCCATGGCCTTGTTGTATAACTACGAGCGCGATCCGGAGAATGAGGAGCGTCACTACAAGCGCGCCCTGCGGATCGACGGTGATTACGCGCCGGCGTTGAACAACTACGGAACCCTGCTGTACAGCCAGGGTCGGTACCAGGAAGCGCTCAAACTGTTCGGCCGGGTCGCCAACGACCCCGGTTACGAAGGGCGGGGCAGTGCCTATAGCAATATCGGCCTGTGCCATTTGCGCCTGGACCAGCCAGAGCAGGCCAAGGAAGCCTTTATCAAGGCGCTTCGTCTGCAACCGCGATCGGTGACACCGAATCTGGAGCTGGCGCGGCTGTATTATCAGGAGCAGCGCTACGATCTGGGCTGGGACTACTACCAACAATACACTCAGCGGGTGGGTCGACAGGACCCCGCCGGGTTGTGGCTGGGGGTGCGGCTGGCCCACGAGTTGGGCCGTAAAGACCAACAATCCAGTTATGAGCTTGCGTTGCAGAATCTCCACCGGGGCTCCCGTGAATACCGGCTCTGGCAGGAGTGGCGCGACGCTCAGGAGGCACCTTAATGAGCGAGTCAGGGACGGAACTGCCCGGCGCCCAGTTGCGTCGAGTGCGTGAAGAGCGGGGCATGACCCGCGAGGAAGTGTCCGAGCACCTGCACCTTTCGATGAGCTACCTTCAGGCTCTCGAGGAAGACGATTACGGGCGTTTGCCCGAGCCGCCCTTTATCAAAGGGTATTTGCGCAATTACGCCCGCTTGCTTGGTTTGCCTGGAGAGGAAGTGGCGTCCCGCTTTCAGCAGCATGTGAACCAGAACCATCGGGAGCCAGTACCCACCGAATCCCTGCATGAGCCGCTGAGCGGTGGCCGCGACTGGCGTTGGCCGCTGCTGCTGGTACTGCTGGTATTGTTGCTGCTGGTCCTGGCATGGTGGTTATGGCCTTCCGCCGGCGAGCCCGAGGCGCCCGGTGAGTCTCCGGACACGGTGGAAGAGAGTGTGGTACCGGAGGCGTCACCGACGCCGCCGGACGCCGGGGTCGGGATGGCGCAGCCGCCCACATCGCCGGCGGAGCCCGCTCAGGCCCCCGAGAGCACCACTCCGGAACCTGTCATGGAGCCGTCTTCCAATACGGTGGATAATGGCGAGGACAGTGGGACCGAAGCCGTGGAGCCCCGGGCAGGTGCCCCGGAGCAGACCGGGGAGGACAGCGAAACCGCGGCCGGGCAGGCCGAGACCGGCGGTGACCGGCTGGAGATGGCTTTTTCCCGCGATTGCTGGGTCCGCATCGTGGACGCCACCGGAAAGCGCCTGGTGGAAGGTGTGCAGAACGCTGGCGACCGAGTGTCCCTCAATGGCGAGGCGCCTTATCGGCTGACCGTCGGCGATGCCGCCGCGGTGAGCGAGATGACGCTCAACGGCAAGGTGGAAACCCTTCCCGGCAGCGGGTCCGGCCAGGTGCTGCGTTTCTCTATGCCGTAGCCCCGTTACCGTAGTCCCGTATTAGCATGGCCCCGACAGCCGCCCAAAGCTGTTGAATGCCCGGCCCGCCGCCGGGCCGCGATGAGTCGATCAGACGTTTCAGCTCTTCAGGAGTCAGTATGGAACCGGAAATTTCCATTCAACGCCGCAAATCCCGGCAGATTCATGTGGGATCCGTGCCCGTTGGCGGTGACGCTCCGATCTCCGTGCAGAGCATGACCAACACCGATACCTGCGACGTGGACGCCACGGTGGCGCAGATTCGCCGCCTGGAAGAGGTGGGGGCCGATATCGTGCGGGTTTCGGTGCCGACCATGGACGCCGCCGAGGCTTTCGGCAAGATCCGCAAACAGGTACAGGTGCCGCTGGTGGCGGACATCCATTACGATTACAAGATTGCCCTGAAAGTAGCGGACGAAGGCGCCGACTGCCTGCGTATCAACCCCGGCAACATCGGGCGCGAGGACCGGGTGCGGGCGGTGATCCAGTCCGCCCGTGATCACGGAGTTCCGATCCGTATCGGGGTCAACGCCGGCTCGCTGGAGAAGGAACTGCAACGCAAATACGGCGAACCCACCAGTGACGCGCTGGTGGAGTCGGCGTTGCGGCACGCGGAGATTCTCGACCGCCACGATTTCCAGGAATTCAAAATCAGCGTCAAGGCCTCCAATGTCTTCATGACCCTGCAGGCTTACCGCAAGCTGGCCACCCAGGTGGAGCAACCCCTGCACCTGGGCGTCACCGAGGCGGGCACGTTCCGCTCCGGCACGGTGAAATCCGCGGTGGCGCTTGGCGGTCTGCTGCTGGAAGGCATTGGCGACACCATCCGTATTTCCCTGGCCACCGACCCGGTGGAGGAAATCCGTGTCGGTTTCGATATTCTCAAAAGCCTCAATTTGCGCAAGAAAGGCGTCAACATCATTGCCTGCCCGAGCTGTTCGCGGCAGAACTTCGATGTGATCCAGACCGTCAACGAATTGGAAGCGCGTCTGGAAGACATCAATGAATCCGTGGACCTGGCGGTGATCGGCTGTCTGGTCAATGGCCCGGGCGAGGCTCGCGAAGCGGACGTCGGCCTCACCGGCGGCACGCCGAACAATCTGTCCTATGAAGATGGCCAGAAAAGCCACCATGTGAAACAGGAAGACCTGGTGAGCGAACTGGAGCGGATGGTGCGCGCCAAGGTGCAAAAAATGCGTGACGACGAAGCCAAGGGTATTATCGCGCGTAGTGAATAAACAGCGCCGGAAGCCGGACGCCGGATGCTTGACGCCGAAAAGCGGCAAGTCTCCGGCGTTTGTTGTTTCCGGTCGGGTTTCAAGCGTCGGGCGTGCAGCGCCGGGCGTCGAGCGTTAACAAGGAGAACCGGTGGGCAAGAAGATCACCTCGATTCGCGGAATGAACGACATCCTGCCCCAGCAAACGCCGTTATGGCAGTGGCTGGAGGACAGGGTGCGCGGTGTGCTGGCGGCCTATGGCTACCAGGAGATACGCACGCCGATTCTGGAACAGACTGATCTGTTCAAGCGTGGTATCGGTGAAGTCACCGACATCGTCGAAAAGGAAATGTATACCTTCGAGGATCGCAACGGCGACAGCCTGACCCTGCGTCCGGAAGGCACCGCCAGCTGCGTGCGCGCCGCCGAGGAGCACGGTCTGCTCTACAACCAGACCCAGCGACTCTGGTATGCCGGGCCCATGTTCCGCCATGAGCGTCCCCAGGCCGGCCGTTACCGCCAGTTCCACCAGATTGGCGTGGAAACCTTCGGCATGGACGGACCGGACATCGACGCCGAGGTGATTCTGCTTTCCGCGCGTTTGTGGAAGGCCCTGGGGCTGTCCGATCAGGTCACCCTGGAGCTGAACTCCCTGGGCGACGCCGAGGACCGCGCCCGTTACCGTGACGCCCTGGTGGCCTACCTGCGCGAACACAGTGAGCGGCTGGACGACGATTCCCGGCGCCGGCTGGAACGCAACCCGCTGCGCGTGCTCGACAGTAAGGACGCCGGCACCCGCGAAGTGCTGGAGCAGGCGCCGCGTCTGGAAGACTTCCTCAACGACGACGCCCGCGAGCATTTCAGCAAGCTGTGCGCGTTATTGGAGGCCGCCGGCATCGAGTACCGCCTCAACCCTTATTTGGTGCGCGGACTGGACTATTACGGCAAAACCGTATTCGAATGGACCACCCAGGCGCTGGGCGCCCAGGGCACGGTCTGTGCCGGCGGCCGTTACGATGGCCTGGTGGCGCAGCTGGGCGGCAAGCCGACCCCGGCGGTGGGCTTCGCCATGGGCCTGGAGCGGCTGATTCTGCTGCTGGAACAACAAAATCCGGAACTGCCGGCGCCGGTGGCACTCTATATTGCTGCCATGGGCGAAGTGCAGTCCCAGGCTCTGGCTCTGGCCGAGCGTCTACGGGACCGGCTCCCCGGCATCGGTATCGTCACCCATTGTGGTGGCGGCGGTTTCAAGAGCCAGATGAAAAAAGCCGACCGCAGCGGCGCCCGCTACGCGCTGATCCTCGGCGAGGACGAAGTGGCGCGCGGGGAAGTGGCGGTGAAGCCGCTGCGTGAAGACGCGGAACAACAGCAATTGCCCGAGACCGGGTTGGCCGACTGGCTGGCCGAACATCTCGCAAGATCACAAGCGTAAGGAGAAACAGGGGTGGCCGATTACATCCGTGACGAAGAAGAACAAGCCGAGCGTCTGCGCAACTGGTGGCAGAAAAACGGCGTGGCCACGGTGGTGGTGATCGTACTGGCGGTGGGTTCGATGATCGGCTGGCGGCAATGGCAGCAGCATCAAAGCGTCGAAGCCGGCAAGGCCTCCGGCCTGTACGAGAAAATGATTAGCGCGATGCCGACTGGTGCCGGCGACGGCGATGCCGGCGTGGTGAAAACCAATGCCGAAGCCTTGATCGACCAATTCGCCGGCAGCAGCTACGCCGGTTACGCTCATCTGGCACTGGCCAAGCTGGCGGTACAGAACGGTGATCTGGGCGAGGCCGCCAGCCAACTGCGCCTGGTGGTGGACAAACCCGCCACCAAGGAACTGGAACACGTGGCCCGGCTGCGCCTGGTGCGAGTCCTGATCGCCCAGAACGAGCTGGACGCCGCCGGCAAGGAGTTGGGCCGTACCTGGCCCGAGGCCATGCAGGGGCAGGCCCTGGAACTCAAAGGCGACGTCGCCAAGGCCAGGCAGCAATGGGACGAAGCACGGGACGCTTATGCTTCCGCACTGGAAGCCATGGGCGGCCAGGGGGGAAGTGACCGCGTGCAAATGAAACTGGATGACCTGAACCGTCAATCGTGAGATTTATGCAGCCTCTTAAAGCCTCCCAAGCTTCCGGCGGTCTGCGCCGCTCCCTCACCACGCGCGGCCTGGTGGCCCTGGTGGCGGGCGCGCTGGTACTGACCGGATGCAGCAGTAACCCCAACGCCATCGAGCCCAATGATCTGCCGGACTTCGACAGTGCCTACAAGGTCAAACGGCTGTGGAAAGCCAATGCCGGCGACGGTATGGACGAGACCTCGATGAAACTGAGCCCGGCGGTGACCAGCCAGCAGGTGTTCGCCGCCGACGTACACGGCCAGGTCTACGCCTTCAACCGTGAAGACGGCGATCGCCAGTGGCGTAACAAAACCAAGGATCGCATTTCTGGCGGCCTCTTCGCCGGTTACGGCAAGGTCTACTACGGCACCCGGGAAGGCGAAGCGGTGGCGCTGTCCGCCGAGGACGGCAGCGAATTGTGGCGCCGCCAGTTGAGCAGTGAGATCCTCTCCGCGCCTACCGCCACCGGTTCCCTGGCGCTGTACCAGACCATCGACGGCCGTATCCAGGCACTGGACAGCGAAACCGGCGAGCCGCGCTGGGAGTACGAGACCGCCATCCCCAACCTGATTCTGCTCGGTGGCACGCAGCCGGTGGTGACCGCCGGGCGCGTCTACGCCGCCTTTTCCGGCGGCAAGGTGGTGTGCCTGGATGAACAGACCGGTTCGCCGATCTGGGAGCGCCGGGTGGCCGAACCCACCGGCCGTTCCGAGCTGGATCGTCTGGTGGACATCAACACCAGCCTGATCGTGGAGAACGGCGGCGTGTTCACCGCCACGTTCCAGGGCAAGGTGGCGGTGTTGGACTGGGAAAACGGCCGCCCTTACTGGGCCAAGGACATTTCCAGCCATCAGCGCCTCAGTTCCGATCTGGGCACGCTGTTCGTCAGCGACGATCAGGGCCTGGTGCGCGGCGTCGATCAGCGCAGCGGTACCTTCCTGTGGCAGCAGGACAAGCTGTACGGCCGCCGCCTCACCGGCACCACGGTGCAGGACGACCTGGTGGTGGTCGGTGACTACGAAGGCTATCTGCACTGGATGGACCAGAGTGACGGCAAACTGGTGGCCCGCTATCGCCATCGCGGCAAACCCATTGTTTCCGCGCCGATCCGCCACGACGACGTCATCTACGTGCTCGGCAGCGAGGGCCGTCTGGCCGCTTACCGCCTGGAAGCCCGGGACTGATCCGAACCGGTCAGTCCTGAAAAGGCACCGCGGTCTATGGATCGCTAGTGTCCACAAATTTGGACGGCTCCGCACGAGCGCCGATTCGCTGCCAAGGCAGCTTCCCACACAGGTCCGATCCCTCTGTGGGAAGCTGCCTTGGCAGCGAATCGGCGTGTAAGCGAACCATTTCACAACCGTGGGGCAGCAGTGGCCCACGGATTGCGATACCGTTTGCCGCCCCGCCAGCACCGATTAATTTGGCAACTTCCCCGCTAAGTTAATACCATAGCGCCCCAATATACCGTCAGAGTGCCGCATGAAACCGGTTATCGCCCTGGTGGGCCGCCCCAATGTGGGCAAGTCCACCCTGTTCAATCGCCTCACCCGTACCCGGGACGCCCTGGTGGCGGACTTCCCCGGGCTCACCCGTGACCGCAAATACGGGGACGGCCGCATGGGCGATCGGCCCTATATCGTGGTCGATACCGGCGGTATCGGCGAAAGCGAGGAGGGTATAGACCGGCCAATGACCGATCAGGCCCTGCTCGCGGTGGGTGAAGCGGACGCGGTACTGTTCCTGGTGGACGGCCGCGCCGGCCTGACCGCCGCCGACCAGCAGGTGGCCTCGGAGTTGCGCAAGTTGCCCAAGCCGGTGTTCCTGGTGGTGAACAAGACCGATGGCCTGGACCCGGATTCCGCCATGGCGGATTTCTACGCTCTGGGACTGACTCAGGTGCTGCCCATCGCCGCTGCCCACGGGCGTGGCGTACGCGCGCTGATGGACGAAGTACTGGCGGTCTTCCCCGAGCCGGAGGAAGCCGGTGAAGAGGAAGAACCGGAAGATCCGGACACCGTGCGGGTGGCGGTGCTGGGTCGCCCCAATGTGGGCAAATCCACGCTGATCAACCGTATACTCGGCGAAGAGCGGGTGGTGGTGTTCGACCAGGCCGGTACCACCCGGGATTCCATCGAAGTGCCGTTCGAGCGCAATGGCCGGCCTTATGTGCTGATCGACACCGCCGGAGTGCGCCGCCGGGGCAAAGTCCACGAGACCATCGAAAAATTCTCGGTGATCAAGGCGTTGCAGGCGGTGGATGCGGCCCAGGTGGTATTGCTGGTGGTGGATGCCCGGGACGGCATCAGTGACCAGGATCTGCACCTGTTGGGCTATGTGCTGGAAGTCGGCCGCGCCCTGGTGATCGCCATGAACAAGTGGGATGGCCTGGAAAGCGATCATAAGGACTGGGTCAAGCAGCAACTGGATCGCCGCTTGCAATTCGTGCCCTGGGCTAAAATAAAATTCATCTCCGCCCTGCATGGCACCGGCGTTGGCGACCTGTTCGGGCTGGTGGAGCGGGCTTGGGATTCCGCTTTCATCAAGATCGGCAGCAATGCCCTGACGCGCATGCTGGAAGACATCACTCATTCCCATCCGCCGCCGCGCAGCGGCCGTTTTCGTGCCAAGCTGCGATACGCGCACCTGGGTGGCTCGAATCCGCCGGTGGTGGTGATCCACGGTAACCGCACCGATTCCTTGCCGGTGAGTTACCGGCGTTATCTGGAGAACCGGTTCCGGGAATTGTTGAAGATCGAAGGCTCGCCGATCCGGCTGGAGCTGAAATCCGGTGACAACCCCTACGAGGGGCGCAAGAATCCGCTGACCGATCGGCAGATCCGCCGCCGGCGGCGCATGATGAAACACATCAAGAAATAACTCGAACTCCGATAGAAAAAACGGAGAACGGTTGCCGTCGTGGGGACGGCGCCGCTCGGGATCAAGCGGGGGGAAGCACGGGGTGCGATACCACTGTGGAGTGTGGCTCTGGTCCGCCGCCGTACTGGCAAGTACGGTGGGGCTGAGCCACGCCCAGGAGATGGCCGGGCCGGACATTCCACGGGTCCTGACCCCGGCCCGTCTCGACCAGCCCCTCTCCGAAGCTCCCGCCAGTGTCACCATCATTACCCAGGATATGATCCGCGCCAGCGGCGCCAGGGAGCTGTATCAGGTCATGCGGCTGGTGCCCGGCATGAGCGTGGCCAAGGCCGACGGCAATGTGCCGTCGGTGTCCTATCACGGCACGCAGGCCCGTGATCACCGCCGCATGCTGGTGCTGCTCGATGGTCGCAGCGTTTACCGGCCGGGGTTGGCCCGGGTCAACTGGAATGACCTGGCCATCGCTCTGGAGGACGTGGAGCGCGTCGAGGTGACGCGCGGCCCGGCTGCCGCGGCCTATGGCGCCAACGCCTTCTCCGGGGTGATCAACATCATCAGCCGCGACCCACGCGACAGCGAAGGCCAGGCAGTCCGTCTGCGCGCTGGCAACAACGGTATCCGCGACGCCTACGTTAGTGGTGGCTGGCACCGTGGCAACGGGGCTTTCCGGGTGTCCGTGGAAAGCCGCGCCGACCACGGCTACGACGCTGGCTTGCCACCGATGGAGGGCGGCGATGCCAAGCGCACCCACAACGTTAATGGCCGTGGGGTCTGGGAACTGGACAACGGCGACGTGCTCAGCTTCTACCTGGGGGGCAGCCGTTCAAAACTGGAGCGGGCACCGGAAAGCAGCCTGCGCGGCCTGGGTGACTACCAGGGACTGGCGATACAGCGCGATGACAGCGCGTTCGCCGGCATGGTGTGGGAACGTCAACTCTCCGACTGGCATCAACTGAAAGTATCCGGTTACGCCCAGTATTCCGACGAAGAGCTGCCGCTGACCATGTGCTATTTCGATCCTCTCACCGGACAACACGGCGCTGGCGGCGGCCTGTTTTTCTCGAAGGAAATGCGCGACCTGTATCTGGCCCACGGCGGCGACCTCGACGCCACGCTGGCCGCCGCGCCCACCGACCCGGCGGTGAGGCAGCGTTATGCCACGTTGCTCGGTAGCGGCGCCGACCGCTTTTGTGGCACCAGCTATCTGGACGTGCGCGAGCACCGTTACGATCTGGAAATCCAGGACACCGTTCAAATCAACCGGTGGGCCCGGCTGGTGGCGGGGCTCAACCTGCGTTACGACCGGGGTAGCTCGCAAACCTACCTGAGCGGCACCGCCGACAACGTCAGCCGCCGTGCTTTCGCCAACCTGGCCTTGAAACCGTTGCCCCGGCTCACCGCCAACCTGGGGGGCTACTGGGAATACGATGACCTCAACGGCGAGCACTTCTCCCCGCGGGTCGGTTTGTCCTGGCGATTGATGCCCGGACACCATTTGCGCTGGGTATACGCCCGTGGCCTGCGCGCGCCGGACATCTACGAGGACCAGGCCCATTCCAACGCGCCGATCAGCCGGCTCAACGGGCCCTTCGGTGACCGCACCGCGGACTGGCTGGGTTGGGACCCGGCCTACTTCTTCGTCAGCGAACAGGCCGATGGCAATCTGAAGCCGGAACGCATCCGCTCCCGGGAATGGGGCTACTACGGCCACTTCGGTGACGTGGAACTGGATGTGCGTTATTTCCAGGAGGAACTCTGGGACCTGATCAGCGGCCCCATCAGTCCGGTGAATTTCGACGCCGACAACAGTGGCGAGGTCACCCATCGTGGCACCGAAGCGCAGCTCAGCTGGCGGGCCGGGGCCCGGCACTGGCTGCGTCTCAGCGGCGCTCATATCCACACCCGCGGCAACCGCGCCACGGAATTACGCTTCGCCGCCCGCGACAGCGGTAGTGCCCTGTGGGAATGGCACGCGCTGCGCAACTGGTGGCTTTCCGGTGGCTATTACCTGGCCCGGGACTACAACCATCATCCCTACGAACGAGTGGATCTGCGGCTGGCTTATCGCCGTGCTCTGGGGCCCACCTACCTGGAGACCAGCTTGCTGGTGCAACACTACCTGGAAAACGAACCGGTGGTGTTCGCCGAAAACCAGTACCGGGACGATGAACGGTTCTGGGTGACCCTGGCCTTGCGGTTCTGACCATGACGGAGCGACGCCTTTTCCATCATATCCGCCTCTTCGCCGTCACCGGCGGGGAGCGGATTGATGTCGCACCGTGGGGAGGTCGCTGAGCGTGCGCTGGTCAAGGAAGGCCCGGATTTTGCTCGCTACCCTTGCGTTGTACTCCCTGTCGGCGGCCGCCGACGACCCGCTGCGGCTGCGCGTGATCAGCGACCAGCCGCAGCAACGCGGCGACTTTCTATTGGCCCTGGAACAGGTGTCGACGCCGCTGTCCTGGAATCTGGTGGACAGCGGCGCCGACGTTACCCTGGCTTTGGCGGCCGCTCCGTTTCGGCGCGCGGTGGAAGAGGGTGGGCCGGTGCTCGGCATTTCGGTGCCGCCGGCGGTGGTTGACGAGGCCAGACGCCGGGATTGCCAGTGTAGCGCGATCTGGAGTGGCGTGTCGCTGGAACAACAGTTGCGCCTGATCGAAATCCTGTTTCCCGGAGTCAACCGCGTTGGTGTCTTGTACGGCCCCGACAGTGCCTGGCAGCCTCTGCCTTCGGCGGCCACCGCTTCCCTGCAACTGGATTGGGTATCGGTTTCCTCCGCCGCCGGCATCGGACCGCTGCTGAGAAGGCACTTGCCACAGTGGGATTTGCTGTTACTGCCGGAAGACGAGACGCTGTTCAACGCCGGCACCGCCAAACTCATTTTACTCTCCGGCTACCGCCAACGGGTGCCCGTGGTCGGACCAGGCCGGGGTTTTGTCAACGCCGGCAGTGTCGCCAGTGTCCATTCGTCTTTGCCGGCGCAGGCCCGGCAAGCATTGCGCTGGCTCGACCAATGGCGGCAACAAGGGCACTGGCCGTCACCGGATTTTGTCGAAGACAGCAGTATCAGCGTCAATGAGCATGTGGCGCGCGCCTATAACCTGCCGTTTTGGGAGCCCCGGGCGTTACAGCAAAGATGGGAGGAGCAACCGTGATGGCCCAGGGGGGGATTCGCCGGCAACTGCGCTGGCTCGGTGTGATACCGGCGCTGATCATGCTGGTTCTGGTGCTGGTGACGCTCACCTGGCAGCGCTTGCAGGACGCCGACAACGAAGTGCGCGAGCTGGGCGGTTTCCTGGCCCGCCAACTGGCCGCCACGGCTGAGTACGGTGTGCTCTCCGGCAACACCTCGGAGTTGCGTCGGCACGCCAACATGGCGCTGCAGCGCCCGGACGTTTACTACGTGGCGTTCCGTGACGAGAGCGGCCAGGTGCTGTTGAGCGAAGGCCGGGCCACCAGCGACGGGCGCGGCGAGCTGCTGGAATTCCGTGCCGGCATCTACCGGCAGCCGCTGTCCGCTTCCGAAGCCGACCGCTATGTGGACCCCGGGGACCGGGTCGGCGAAGTGGTACTGGGGCTGGCTCCGGAACTGCTGGCGGTGCGACAGAAAGAAATCCTCACCGCCAGTCTGGTGCCGGCCCTGCTGGCGATGATGGTGGGCCTGGTGTGCGCCGGTTATCTGGCCCGCCGCATCGCCGAGCCGCTGTCCTATTTGTCCGGCCTGGTGCGGGTGATTCGCGGCGGTGATTACCGCGCGCGTGGCGATCATCATCTGCAGGGAGAGCTGTCGGACCTGCAACGGGACATCAACGAACTGGCCTCCGGACTGGAGCGTGCCCGCGCCGATCAGCAACGGGCCATGGGCGAGTTGCGCCAGGCCCATCGCAGCGCGCAGCAGGCCAGCCAGGCGAAAACCGATTTCCTGGCGATGATGAGCCATGAACTGCGCACCCCCATGAACGGTGTGCTCGGCATGCTGCAACTGCTGGAAACCACCCGGCAGAACGACGAACAGCGCGAATACACCCAGGCGGCGCTGGAGTCCACCGGCCACCTGCTGGAAGTGATCAACGACATTCTCGATTTCTCGCGCATCGAAGCCGGGCGCATGGACATCGACCAGACCTTCTTCGCCCCCGGCCCGCTGCTGGAAAACTGCATCGGCACGTTCCGCTACGTTGCCCGCCACAAGGGCCTGTACCTGGAACTGGAAGGGCTGGAGCAACTGGAAGGCTATGACCTGTATTCCGACCCCACCCGGCTACGCCAGATTCTCAGCAACCTGATTTCCAACGCGGTGAAGTTCACCGAGCAGGGCGGGGTGCGGGTGACGATCCAGGCCGCCGCCGACGAGCACGGCCTGATGAATCTGTCGCTGTCGGTCACCGACACCGGCATCGGCATCTCGGACGCCCAGCGGGATCGCCTGTTCGTGGCGTTCTCGCAGCTGGACGCGTCACCGTCACGCCGTTATGGAGGCACCGGCCTGGGGCTGGCCATCGCCCGCCGGCTGGCGGAGATGCTCGGCGGCGATCTGACGGTCAAAAGCCGGGCCGGGGAGGGCAGCTGCTTCACTCTGCGGCTGCGCGTGCGCGCCCGGGTCGCCGGAGAGCAGGCCAGCGACGGCCCGAGCATCGACGATGGTCATCTGCGCGGCCGCGCCTTGCTGGTGGAGGACAACCTGGTCAACCGCATGGTGGCGGCCCGGATGCTGGAAAACCTGGGGCTGGACGTGGTCAGCTGCGGCGACGGCGAAACCGCGCTCAACACCATCCAGGGGGAAAACTTCGACGTGGTGCTGATGGACGTGCAAATGCCGGTGATGGACGGCCTGGAAGCGACCCGGGCGATTCGCCGCTGGGAACGGGCGGCGGGTCGCTCGCCGGTGCCGATCATCGCCCTCACCGCCAATGCGCTGGGCGGGGAGCGGGAACGCTGCCTCGCCTCCGGCATGGACGATCACCTGGCCAAACCTTACCGCCGGCAACTGCTGGCGAAGCTGCTCAGTCGTTATCTGAAGACGGTAGAAGTCGAGTGACAGTGGATTCGAAGCGGCCGTCCGCCAGCCGCGTTTCCACGGTCTGGCCTTCCTCGAGCGCTTTCACCGAGCGCAGCGGCTGGCCTTCGGCCAGCGTCAGCGAATAACCCCGGTCCAGCGTCGCCAGAGGACTGGCGGTGTGCAGCCGCCGGCCCAGGCTGGTGAGCCGCTGCTGCAACTGGCCGTGCTGGTGCCGCAGCGGTACCGGCAGCAGGCCCAGCAGGCGTTGCCGCTGCAGCGCCAGCCGCTGGCGCGGAGACTGCTGCATCACCCGGCCTTTCAGGCGATCCAGGCGCGCCTGCAGCAGTGTCTGTTGGTGCCGCAGCGCCCGTTGCAGACGGGCCTGATATTCATCCACCTGCTGCCGCCGCTGCTCCAGCTCCCGTTGCGGGTGGCGCAGCTGCAGCCGGTGGGCCAACTGGCTCAGCCGCTGACGGCGGTATTGCAACGTGCCGGCCACGGCCCGGTGCTGGCGGCGCTGTAGCTGATCCAGCCGCGCCAGAATGGCGTCGCCGTCCGGGCTCACCAGCTCCGCCGCCGCCGAGGGTGTCGGCGCGCGCAGATCGGCGGCGAAGTCGGTCAGCGCCACATCCACCTCGTGCCCCACCGCCGAGACGATGGGGATCGGACAGGCCGCCACCGCCCGCACCAGGGCTTCGTCGTTGAACGCCCACAGATCCTCCAGGGAGCCGCCGCCCCGGCCGATCACCAGCACGTCGCACTCCGCCCGGCGCACCGCCAGATCCAAGGCCCGGCGCAGCTGCATCGGTGCTTCGTCGCCCTGTACCGCCGCCGGATAGACCAGCACCGGAATGCCGGGGCAGCGGCGCTTCAGCACCTGCACCACATCGCGTACCGCCGCGCCGCTGGGGCTGGTGATCACTCCAATGCGGCGCGGCCAGCGGGGCAGGGGGCGCTTGCGCTCGCTGGCGAACAGCCCTTCCGCCTCCAGTTTCGCCTTGAGCGCCTCGAACTGGGCGCGCAGCGCCCCTTCGCCGGCCTCTTCCATGTGCTCCACCACCAGCTGGAAACCGCCACGCGGCACGTACAGCGTGACACGGGCGCGCACCAGCACCTGCTGGCCGTCGCGGGGCTGGAAGCGCAGCAACTGATTGCGATTGCGGAACATGGCGCCGTTGACCTGGGCGCGGTCGTCCTTGAGGCTGAAATACCAGTGGCCGGAACGGGGACGGGACAAATTGGACAGCTCCCCTTGCAACCAGATCAGTGGGAAACTGCCTTCCAGCAGTCCCTGGGCTTCCAGATTGAGACGGCTGATGGAATAGGGTTCGGTGCGTGATGAAGTCATGCCGCGCAATGTAAGCGCCCCCCGCCGCCGCCGCAAGCGTTGCTCTCCACCAGCCGATTTCAACACCGCTGTGGGAAGCTGGCTCGCCAGCGAATTCATCCGGCTCTCCATGGCCCCATTCGCTGGCGAGCCAGCTTCCCACAGTTGAGAGCGATTTCCCGCCGCGATCCCCGATTGCCGCCAAGCACCGCCTTACCGTATAATGCCCCGCTTAATTTAACGGAGCCTTTGGTCCGGTTTGACGTGGCGGCGCCCCATGACCGTCCGGTGCCGCCCGGCATCTTCGGCCAGGCCGAATCTCCCCCAGCTCCCACGGTGCAATATGCTCAGAATTGCCCAAGAAGCCTTGACGTTTGACGACGTTCTGCTCCTGCCTGCCCACTCGGATGTTCTGCCCAAGGATGTGTCCCTCAAATCGCGCCTGACGCGGGAAATCGAACTGAATATTCCGCTGATCTCCGCCGCCATGGACACCGTCACCGAATACCGCCTGGCCATCACCATGGCCCAGGAAGGCGGCATCGGTATCCTGCACAAGAGCATGCCGGTGGAAGAGCAGGCCCGTAACGTGCGCATGGTCAAGAAATTCGAATCCGGCGTGGTCAAGGATCCGATCACCATCAGCCCGGACGCCACCGTGGCGGAGCTGCTGCGTCTCACCGAAGCCAACAACATTTCCGGCGTGCCGGTGGTGGAAGGCGAACAGGTAGTGGGCATCGTCACCAGCCGTGACACCCGCTTCATCACCGACTACGACCAGCACGTGGCCGACATCATGACCCGCCAGGAGCGCCTGGTAACGGTCAAGGAAGGCGCCAGCGCCGACGAAGTGCAAGGCCTGCTGCACAAGCACCGCATCGAGAAAATCCTGGTGGTGAACGAGTCCGGCGCGCTGCGCGGCATGATCACCGTCAAGGACATCGAGAAAGCCACCCGTTATCCCAACGCCTGTAAAGATAGCCAGGGCCGCCTGCGCGTGGGCGCCGCCGTCGGCACCGGCGCCGGTACCGAGGAACGGGTCGCCGCGCTGGTGGAAGCCGGTGTGGATGTGATCGTGGTGGACACCGCCCACGGTCACTCCCAGGGCGTCATCGACCGCGTTGCCTGGGTCAAGAAGCACTTCCCGGAAGTGCAGGTGATTGGCGGTAACATCGCCACCGCCGCCGCCGCCCGCGCTCTGGTGGGCGCCGGCGCCGACGCGGTAAAGGTGGGCATCGGGCCCGGCTCCATCTGCACCACCCGCATCGTCGCCGGCATCGGCGTGCCGCAAATCACTGCGGTTTCCGACGTCGCCGCTGAACTGGAAGGTACCGGCGTGCCGCTGATCTCCGATGGCGGCATCCGCTTCTCCGGCGACATCGCCAAGGCCGTCGCCGCCGGCGCCCACGCCATCATGATCGGCTCCCTGCTGGCCGGCACCGAGGAAGCCCCCGGCGAAGTGGAACTGTTCCAGGGCGGCTACTACAAAGCCTACCGGGGCATGGGCTCCCTGGGCGCCATGTCCGGCTCCACCGGCTCCTCGGACCGTTACTTCCAGGACGCCGCCGCCGGCATCGAGAAGCTGGTACCGGAAGGCATCGAAGGCCGTGTGCCCTACAAGGGCCCGATGAGCGCCATCGTCCACCAACTGATGGGCGGCCTGCGTGCCTCCATGGGCTACACTGGCTGCGCCAGCATCGACGAAATGCGCACCAAACCGGAATTCGTCAAGGTCACCAACGCGGGCATGAAGGAATCCCACGTGCACGACGTGACGATTACGAAGGAAGCACCGAACTACCCCGTGGGGTGAGCCCACGGGAGCCGGACGCTGGACGCCGGACGCCGGACGCTAAAAATCGGACGAGCCAAGGCTCGCCCGATTTTTGTTTTTAAAGCGTCCAGCCTCCAGCGTCTGGCGTCCAGCGTTTACTCAACCGGCGTCCGGCGTCCAGCGTCCGGCGTCCAGCGGAATTTAAACCATGCAAGACATCCACGCCCAGCGCATCCTGATCCTCGACTTCGGCTCCCAGTACACCCAGCTGATCGCCCGCCGCGTGCGCGAAATCGGCGTCTACTGCGAGATCCGCGCCTTCGACGCCACCGCCGAGGACATCGCCGAGTTCGACCCCAAAGGCATCATCCTCTCCGGCGGCCCGGAATCCGTCACCGCCGCCGAGACCCCGCGCGCCCCCCAAGCGGCCTTCGAACAGGGCGTGCCCGTGCTGGGCATCTGCTACGGCATGCAAACCATGGCCGAGCAACTGGGCGGCGCCGTCGTCGCCGGTGAAAAACACGAATTCGGCTACGCCCGCGTCGCCAAAGCCGACGGCAGCGAGCTGCTCAACGGCATCATCGACCACGAAGAAGCCGGCACCGAATACCTGGACGTCTGGATGAGCCACGGCGACCGCGTCGGCGAAGTGCCCGACGGCTTCGTCGTCACCGCCACCACCGACAGCTGCCCCATCGCCGGCATGGCCAACGACGAAAAACGCTTCTACGGCGTCCAGTTCCACCCGGAAGTCACCCACACCCTCCAAGGCGGCCGCATCCTCGAACGCTTCATCCGCGACATCTGCGCCTGCGACGCCCTCTGGACCCCGGCCAAGATCATCGACGACGCCGTCGCCGCCATCCAGGAACAGGTCGGCACCGACCACGTCATCCTCGGCCTCTCCGGCGGCGTCGACTCCTCCGTCACTGCCGCGCTGCTGCACAAAGCCATCGGCGACCAGCTCACCTGCGTCTTCGTCGACAACGGTCTCCTCCGCCACGGCGAAGGCGACCAGGTCATGGAAATGTTCGCCGACCACATGGGCGTCCGCGTCATCCGCGTCGACGCCGAGGACAACTTCCTCACCCGCCTCGCCGGCGTGGAAGACCCGGAACAGAAACGCAAGATCATCGGCAACACCTTCATCGACATCTTCGACGCCGAAGCCGCCAAGCTCACCAACGCCAACTGGCTCGCCCAAGGCACGATTTACCCCGACGTGATCGAATCCGCCGCATCCAAAACCGGCGGCGCCCACGTCATCAAATCCCACCACAACGTGGGCGGCCTCCCCGAAGACATGAAGCTCAAGCTCGTCGAGCCCCTGCGCGAACTCTTCAAGGACGAAGTGCGCAAGATCGGCCTCGAACTCGGCCTGCCGTATGACATGGTCTACCGCCACCCCTTCCCCGGCCCCGGCCTGGGCGTGCGCATCCTCGGCGAAGTCAAAAAGGAATACGCCGACACCCTCCGCCTCGCCGACCACATCTTCATCCAGGAGCTCCTCGACGCCGGCCTCTACCACAAAACCAGCCAGGCCTTCGCCGTCTTCCTCCCGGTCAAATCCGTCGGCGTCGTCGGCGACGCCCGCCGTTACGAATACGTGGTGGCGCTGCGCGCCGTCGAAACCATCGACTTCATGACCGCCCGCTGGGCGCATTTGCCCTACGAATTCCTGGAGAAGGTCTCCAGCCGGATCATTAATGAGATCCCGGGGATCAGCCGCGTGACGTATGACATCTCGTCCAAGCCGCCGGCTACGATTGAGTGGGAATGATCTGATTTAGCCTGCTAGTAAGGGCTTACTTAAAAGGCCGCCGGCACGGGAGTGTCGGCGGCCTTTTTGCGTTTTGGGGCAACGTGCTGGTGAAGATATCAGGAGGCAGCCTGCGGTGGGATTTGTAAGCGGCTGATTTTTCTGCTTTTATTTCAAGTCATAGGAAATCAAGAAAAGGTATATGGCGCCGGCGCGTTTATTGGGTATTCGAGATGGCGTCCTAACACCTGTTAAAAGGAGAAATCATGCGTCTCTTAAAAGAGTTCGAGGATGACGCTCGAATCGAAAAGCAAGATGGTTCTGTAGTCGGCCCATACAAGGCTTCATTTCCCGGCAAGACTATCTTTATTCTTGATGAGAAGGCAGATGTAGAAGAGGGTGACGTAATTCTTCGTGAGCTGCCCGGCGGTAAAGACGAACGCTGCGTGGTCACTGAAGCTACCTTCTATAAACGTGGTGTAGCTGGCATGGGAGCGCATTACCAAATCAAGTATCGCAAAGGTGGGCAATCTGAAATGCAGAAACCTGGTCACACGATCAATATTCATGGCGCTCAATCAGTTCAGGTAGGCGACCACAACACCCAGAACATTATGAACTCCTTTGAGGCTTTGGTGAAAAAGATTGAATCTGCCGATCTTCCGCCCGAGCAAAAGGAAGAAGCGAAAGGCATGCTCCGTAAACTATTACAGCACCCTGCAGTTGTATCGGTCATCGGTGCTGCAGCCGGGGCTGTTTTTTAATAAGTGCAGGTTGTCGGACAGATACTGCGCTGCGCTCCGTACCTGCCGCAACTGCAAGCGTTAGATTGAATTTTTGAGACTGAAACATATGCCTACGACCACAACATCAAGACTTCCACCGCCAACTTCTTGGGATGAGTTTGAAGACGTCTGTAAAAGTTCATTCTCACTGAGGTGGGCTAATCCAAATTTGGCAAGACATGGACGGCAAGGACAGAAACAAGACGGGGTCGATATCTACGGGGTCGATTCTTTACAAAGCTTTGTCGGCATTCAATGTAAAAATACTATTTCCACAATCAGCCAGCAGCTAATAGAAAGTGAGATTTTAAAAGCAGAAAAATTTACTCCTCATCTGGCTGCGCTTTATATTGCGACAACAGCTGATCGTGATGTGAATATTCAAGCCTTTGCGCGCAAGCTCTCTGAAGAAAGAAGAACCCAATGTAAATTCCCAGTTGATGTGGTTTTTTGGCCAGATATTGTCCATGACCTGTCTAGAGAGAAAGCTGTAATTCGGCAGCATTTTCCTCAATACTTCAGTTTGCCCTCTCAAACACCCGAGCAATTAAAGCGTGAAAAGGACATTGATAACATAAGTGCATTTATTGAAGTAATAGATTTCTCTTCAACATACGAACACTTAAGCTGGGGGGCAAAATACATTCATCTATCTATATTAGAGCAGCTGGAGAATATGAATAATGTTGAGCGGTCTCCAGTCTTTAATTTACATGACCAAGATTTACTTGCTGCTGTAAACGAGCTTATAGGTGAATGGAGTGATTTATGTTCTCTTGTGCGCCAAGCGCCATACGACTTAATCGAACATCAAAACACCTTAAGATTCTGTATGCCGGGTGATTTTTGTAGAAACCAAGAAGAGAATGACATGTTTGAAAAAATAGATGGAAAAATAGGTAATCTCATTTTTTCAATTGATGCATTTTGCCAGTTAATTAACATGGCTTATCTAGAGGTCAATTTGGAACGCTCTAGCTTGAAGGCAAGATCACTATATTGGAAAATCTAATAAGCGCATTTGCGACTGGTTTTCCGCTGCGCTCCAAACCAGCCGCAAATGCGGGCGTTGTACCTAAGGGAAATGATGGCTAAAAATTTCCAGTCACCAGAAGATCTTTCGGGCCAACCCAAGGAAATCACCGCGCTTTTTGAGTCAGAATCTGACCGTGGGGCAATCCTGATTATGGCTGCCTACCTTGAAGAAATACTTGGCTGCAATATCGCGGCATATTGCGTTTCGGAAGATGCCGCAAATGACATATTGGACTTTCGCGGTCCGGCAGGAGGTTTTGACCTTAAAATCAGGCTATCTTTCGCTCTTGGTCTACTTCATGAGGAAGAGAAGAGAGGGCTAGAAGCAATCAGGAAAATTAGAAATACAGCTGCGCATTTTGACCGTAAAAAAGGGTTTGATGTACTTTTTGATACTGAGCGAACTCAGGCGCTAGTCCATAATCTGGCTTCAACTAAAAATATAGACACAAATACTGACAGCCCTTCTGCCGTAAAAAGACTATTCTTTTTATCAGTAAGGCTTTTAGTATCAAAGCTTTTCGCTCGTGGTCTTGAGATAATGCCGCCTCAAAAGCCTACAACTCTAAAAGAGAAGGCTAATCATTTTAGAAAATTGATGGTTGGAACTGAGCTCGGGAATGCCTTGGCAAAAGCTGAGGAAGAAGCTCAAAATGGAAATCTAGAGCCATTTATAAAATTGAATGAAGAGATTAAAAGACAACTAGAAGAAAAATTGGCGAGATCCTCGAATGAGAGTGATAAAGTATAATAAGCCAGTGCACTCGGAGCCATCTGCGTTGCGCAATTGTTGTGGTGTCGCTACGCTCCTTTATGCTACAAAAATTGCTTTACTCCGTTGGCCCGGTGTTTGGGGCGCTAGACCTACAGGACAGACTATGTCGCCACTGGAAAAGATTCAAGACAGCTTCTTTGAGCACATCGGTACAGCAGCCGCACTGATCGTGACAGGGCTAATTGGCTGGCTCTCACTTCAGGTCGCCCCAATCATCGCGCCCGTTATTAAGTCATCCTTGCCGCTAGATGCCGTACTGGCGGTTCTCGGTCTTTCGCTCTTTCTCAATGTAGGGCTAACTATAGCCATCTGGCGAGTTGCTTCAGGCCGCCCATCACTTCGCTTACGGAATGGAATCCTTTGGGATTCGGATAAAAATCCACATTGTCCTGTGTGCAAGAACGGTGGCTTGCATTACGGTGAGTGGAGCTATCAGCTCGGCTACTTTTGCAATAGCTGTAACAAGACATTCGGCCTGACAGATGCATCCGGAAAGGACGTTAAACCCGCCGAAGTTATTGCCACATTGTAGGTCTAACGTCTGAATTAAGCCGACGCTGCTTCGCGATGCGGCTCAATTCAGGCGGTAGAACTTTGCTATTGGATCGGGTCGTGTTGACTTAAACAAGAATGATATTCTGGAGATGTAAGTGATGAATCGCGGTTCTGAATGGCATAGATGGGAGCCGCATATCCATGCGCCCGGCACTATCCTTAATAATCAGTTCGGAGTATCCGACCCCTGGGGGTCGTACCTCTCGACACTCGAAGCTTTGACGCCGAAGGTCGAGGCGATCGCGATCACTGACTACTATGTTACCGACACATACGAGGAAATCCTTCAGCATAAGGGCGCAGGCCGATTGCCCGATGTGTCGCTAATCTTCCCTAACATCGAGCTGCGCCTGGACGTGGCAGCGAAAACGGGTTTCGTGAACGTCCATTTGTTGGTCAGCCCTGAAGACCCTGAACACCTTTCAGAGGTGAAGCGTATCCTGAAGCGCCTTCAATTTCATGCTTTTGGCGACCGCTTTGATTGCACGCGCGATGAACTGATAAAGCTGGGCAAGCATGCAGACACCACCATCAATGACGAAGGCGCTGCACTCCGACACGGCGCTACACAGTTCAAAGTCAACTTCGATCAATTGAGAAAAGTTATCGCCGAGAGCGAATGGGCGAAAACTAACATTTTGATCGCTGTTGCTGGTGGTTCCAGTGACGGAACTTCCGGCGTCCGTCAGGCTGCGGACGCGACCGTGCGTCAGGAGATAGAGAAATTCGCCCACATTATCTTCTCGAGTAGTCCCGCTCAACGTGAATTCTGGGTCGGCCAACGGTCCGTCAGCGTCGAAGAACTGCGCTCGCGCTATGACGGATGCAAGCCGTGTCTCCATGGCAGCGACTCCCACGACCAGGAATCCGTTGGGCAGCCAGTCGACAGTCGCTTCTCGTGGATTAAGGGTGCGCTGACATTCGACGCCCTACGACAGGCCTGCATCGACCCGGAAGGCCGGGCCTATGTCGGCGAGAAACCGCCAAACTCAGCCATGCCGTCGCAGGTCATCTCACATCTACACATTGAGAACGCGAATTGGGCGGCTACGCCCGATATTCCGCTCAATCCCGGCCTAGTGGCCATTATTGGCGCCCGGGGATCGGGTAAAACGGCACTGGCCGATGTGATCGCCGCCGGTTGCGACGCAATAACTCCAGTTGGCTGGGAGGCTGACGAAAACGTCAGCCCATCGTTCCTAGCTCGTGCACGCAAACTGATCGGGGATGCCTCGGCGACATTGACTTGGGGCGGCGGCGCGACGGAGACGCGTGCGCTTGATGGCAGTGACGCGAACGGCCATATGTCGTTCCCTCGTGCGAGATATCTATCTCAGCAATTCGTTGAGGAGCTGTGCTCGGCTAAGGGTGTCTCTGATGGTCTCGTCGATGAGATCGAGCGCGTTATCTTCGATTCCCATTCGCAGGACGGCCGTGAGTGGGCGCTCGATTTCGCCGAGCTCCGCGAGCAACGGACCGCTCGCTTCCAGCAAGCCCGCGAGCGTGAGGCGGAGGCGATCGCCGATATCTCCGACGGCATCGCCACCGAGCTCGAGAAAGAGAGCATCGTGATGAGCCTGAGCAAGCAGGTTGAGCAAAAGAAAAAGTTGATTGCCGGCTATACCGCTGATCAGGCTAAGCTAGTGGTGAAGGGGACCGAAGCGCAGGTCGCAAGGCACGCTCAGCTCAGCGAGGCGGCTCAGAAGCTAAGGACCAAAATACAAGCCTACAACAATCAGCGCCGAACTTTCGTCGCTCTGCAGGACGAGGTTGGCAGTATGCGAGCCACTGGCGCGCCTGAAATGCTCCGTCAGATCCAGGCGCGACACATAAACAGTGGCTTAGATGCCAATCAGTGGGACGAGTTCTTGTTGATCTACAAGGGCGATGTCGACAACAGCCTCACAGCCTACATCTCATGGGCCGACGGCGAGGTTCGCAAACTCAACGGTATTCCGCCATCGCCCGGCGCTCCCAATGTAGCCCTGATTGCCGATGACGCAGACCTCGCGATGCTTCCGCTTGCGCAGATCGTTGCAGAGATGACACGACTCGAGGCTCTATTCGGCGCGGACAAGTTAGTTCGTGAGCAATACGCAGCGCTTACAAAGCGGATTGCGCAAGAGAATTCGGCCCTTCAGACCTTGGATGCACGGCTCACTGACGCCAAGGGCGCGGCAGCGCGACGGAAAGACCTGCAAACTGAACGCGACGACACCTATGGCCGCGTATTCGAGGCCATCATAAACGAGCAGAACACGCTGGCTGACCTGTATGCGCCACTCATGGAGCGCCTTTCCTCATCATCGGGCACGCTTAAGAAGCTGAGTTTTTCAGTTCGCAGGATTGCCGATGTCCAGACTTGGGGGGCGTTTGCCGAAGAGGAACTCCTCGACCGGCGCAAGGCGGGGCCTTTTTACGGGCGCGGCTCGTTGATTGCGGCCGCGACGGCCGAACTCAAGCCTGCGTGGGAAACCGGCTCTGCCACTAAGGTCCAGGCTGCCATGACGGCCTTTATGGGAAAATACCTGAAGGACCTCTTATCGCACGCGCCATTTTCCCCGGCACAGCAGACAGAATTCCGTGCTTGGTCGAAGCGGTTCGCACACTGGCTTTTCGGAACCGAACACATCGCAGTCCGCTACGAGATTTCCTACGACGGTGTCGACATCCGCAAGTTGTCACCAGGCACCCGAGGGATCGTCCTGTTGCTGCTCTACCTCGCACTGGACGATTCCGACGACCGACCGCTGATTATCGATCAGCCAGAGGAAAATCTCGATCCAAAATCGGTCTTTGACGAGCTGGTGGCGCTTTTCATCGCGGCGAAGGCCAAACGACAGGTAATCATGGTGACACACAACGCTAATCTTGTGATCAACACCGATGCGGATCAGATCATCGTGGCCGAAGCCGGTCCGCATCTCTCTGGTGGTCTACCGCCCATCAGCTATGTAGCGGGTGGGCTAGAGGACGCTGCGATCCGCAAGGTGGTTTGTGACATCCTTGAAGGTGGCGAGGCCGCTTTTCGGGAACGGTCGAGGCGGCTTCGTGTCCGTCTCGGTCGATAGGTTGGACTATGATGGCAAGTCCGTCCGCGACAAATACAACACCGCAGCGGTCCTTGGGGGGTATGCTGAATAAATCAGATTACGGTGGGGGGGCTAACAATTGGCTGCAAAGTAGCCGATTTCCCGTCGCTTCACGGCTCCAAACCGGCGCTTGAGCCGGGTGCCATGTGCCAACTAACGCGGCGGTGCCTTCACTGCAAAGCCTAACGTGTCGTTTGACTCAGATGTTGCGTGTTATTGGCTTATAGGAGTTGTCGTGGACTGAGGATAAGCTGCGTTTCGCGGCACCCCGCCTGTTCGATCCCCAGAGTCGGACCTAACGGTATACCAGTGGAGTCCATCGTTATATCCCGCCGCTGGCGGAATTGAACAAGTCGCCGCTCGGAACTGGCTTGCCTGTCGGTCTTTTTTTGAACTTTAGGCACGAAGGCTATCAGCCGATAAGTGTTTATTGGAGACGGCGGGGTATGGAATAGGAATCCATGGTTTCAATCTATGTGGGTAAACAAGACAAAACCAGGCAAATCAGTGACTGGCGTATACGTTGGAGCGAGAAATATAGCTCGCTCCAACTGACGTGTTACTTCCCTTCAAAAAAGACTTTCACTCGCCCTCTTAGCGAGTGCCGGGTGGTACCCACCCGTGAGCTGGGGAAGGCGCTTCTGAGAAAGTCCGGTAGCTCGGTGGTCCGGCCCATTGAAAAGGCCACCATTTACGGTGATCGATATGCGGTCGTGTACTATCCGGGTACCGAAAGGCCCTACGTCCACAATGCCGATGAGGTGGCCTTCGTCCCGCCGACTGAGATGAAGGAATCGCCGGTCTTTGAGTATCTAACCGACGTGGCGAGCGCCAGGCAGGATCGCGCGGGCTCGCAGACACAGCACGACATGGCAGCCAATATCGTCCGTCAGCTGGAGAAGCTTCCCGCCTGCGCGGATACTGCCTTGCACGCCTACTGCACCGGACATAATGGCGCCCAGGAGCCGGGTGAGGGGCTGATCTTTCCCTTCGGCCTTAACGAAAGCCAGCTGACGGCTGTGGAACGGGCGTTCAGCGCGCAGATCAGCATGGTTGAAGGACCACCAGGTACCGGCAAGACGCAAACCATCTTGAACATCCTGGCCAATATCCTGCTTCGTGGTAAGACGGTGGCAGTGCTGTCGAATAACAACTCGGCGGTCAGCAACGTCTATGAGAAGCTGGAGAAGTGCGGCCTGGACCACCTGGTCGCCAAGGTAGGGAGCAGAGAGAACCGGGAGGCCTTCTTCAGCGCACTCCCACCCTGGCCAATCGCTAAACCTCAGCCCGAGCCGGCGCCGACTCTGGATAACATTCAGACGGTGCTCTCGACCCTGAAGCAACATCTCCACGACCAGAACCGAGCGGCGCAGCTTCAGGCGGAGATTGACGAGATAAAGATTGAGCGCGGCCACTTACAGCAATGGATGCAAGAGAACCTGATTGAGCCGGCCACCTCACTGGGGAAGTACGGTTTGTCGCCACGCCAGACCACGGATCTTATGGCTTACCTCTCTTACCTGGGAGACGCACCGGTCCGGCTAAAAGACCGTATGGTACTGCTGTTCAAGTTCAGGATTTTCCGTGTCCGACCCTTCGCCGAGGACGTTCGCCTGTCGGCTTTTCATGCCCTCCAGATGCACTACTACGATCAATCGCTACGGGAGAGGCAGGCCGAATGGGAGGCCTGCCGGAAGTCACTGGCGCGCGCCCGGTTCACGGATTTTCTGGACGCTTTGACGACCCAGTCGATGCGCTACCTCAAGCATCACCTGAGCGAGAGAGCACCGAAGCAGCAGGCCTTCGACGCGCGAACCTACCGAAAGCAGTTCGACGCCTTCGTCCGCCGTTTCCCGATCCTTGGCAGCAGCACACACTCCATTGTTAATTCCATCGCGGAAGGCGCCATCCTCGACTACGTGATCATTGACGAGGCCTCCCAGCAGGACATCATCCCCGGCATACTGGCACTGGGCTGCGCGAAGAACCTGATCGTCGTCGGGGACAGCCGCCAACTGGCCCACATCCCCACGGAATCGGGCATTCAAGCTCCGGCGGATGAATACGACTGCGAGCGCAACAGCCTGCTGGATTCGTGCATCGGCGTCTTCAAGGACTCACTGCCCAGAACCTTGCTGAAAGAGCATTACCGCTGCCACCCGCGCATCATCCAGTTCTGCAACCAGCAGTTCTACGACAACGCCCTGGTGCCGATGACGGAGGATAGAGGGGAAATGCCTCTGCGCCTGGTGATCACCGCCAAGGGCAACCACGCTCGACGCAATACTAATCTCAGAGAGGTGGAATCCCTGCGGAAGGTGCTGGATGACGAGGCACCGTCCGGCGGTGCTTGGGTGGATAAGGAGGGGCGGGGCTTCATCGCGCCATTCCGCGCCCAGGTCAGGCTCTCGGAAAATCATCTGACCGCGGATTTTATCAGGGACACGGTCCATAAGTTTCAGGGACGTGAATGCGACGAGATCGTCTTTTCCACCGTGCTGGACAAGAAGCAATCCAACCAGCGGCGGCTAGAGTTCGTCGATGACCCCCGCATGGTCAACGTGGCGGTGTCCAGGGCCAAGAACCGGTTCACTCTGGTGACCGGAGCGGACGTCTTCACCGTGAACAACGCCCACATCGCCGCCTTGGTGCGCTACATCGAGTACTACGGCCAGGACGAGCATGTGAGTAGAGCGCCGGTGGTATCGGCATTCGATCTCCTGTACCAAGAGTACGACGAATCCCTGGCGCGCCTTAACGCCAAGTTGCGGCCAGAGGATTCCCAACATAAGTCCGAGCAGATCGTGGCGCATCTGCTCCGCGAAGCACTATCCGATACTCGGTACCATGGGCTCATGTACCACGACCAGGTCTTGCTGAGTCAGGTGGCGTCATCGGCTAACCTCGAGTTGACCGCGCGTGAGAAAGAGTTCATGGCCAACGGCGCCAGCTGCGATTTCGTGCTGTACTTCAAGGTAGGGAAGCGCCCTTTCGGCGTGATCGAAGTCGACGGCGGCTCGCACGACGAACTGGAGCAAGCCGAGCGGGATGCCCTGAAAGACAACATCCTCAATGAGAGCAAGCTCCCCATCCTCCGCCTGCGTACCGTTGAAAGTGGCATCGAAGAGAAAATTGAGAGCTTTATAAAGGCATCAGTCGGCATGCATGCCCATGATGAACCACCTCTATCGGTTGGTTCGTAGGTGTCTAAACCGAGCTCGCCGGCGTGTTCATGATCTTGCTCCTATTGCGCAAATTCTAGGTTGCATTAAGTGGGGCGGTCGGAAAGCTGGAAACCGCAACAGGTACTGCTCCGACTATTTCCTGCAAGCAGGTGTACCTCCGTGCGCGGTACTGTCAGTATGGTCAGTGTGGCTGATTGCGGCAAGGAGGTTGTGTGAGTGACATTGTCATTTTTGAGGAGGACGCCGGTCCGGTGGAGGTTCGCCTGGAGAGCGAGACGGTCTGGCTCTCTCAAAAGCAGATGGCGGAGCTGTTTGGGAAGGACCTGCGTACCATCAGCGAGCACGTTGGCAACGTGTACGAAGAGGGTGAGTTGGGCCGTGAGGCAACTATCCGGAAATTCCGGATAGTTCGCCAGGAGGGCAAGCGGCAGGTTCGGCGCGCGATTGATCACTACAACCTCGATGTCATCATTTCCGTGGGCTACCGTGTCAAATCTCAGCGTGGCGTGCGCTTTCGCCAATGGGCCACCCGCGTCCTCCGCGAACATCTGACCCAGGGCTACAGCCTCAACGAGCACAGTCTGGCCCGGCAGGGCCTCGCCGAGCTGGAGCAGGCCGTGGAACTGCTCGGCCAAACCCTTGCCCGGCAGGAGCTGGTCTCCGACATCGGTCAGGAGGTGGTCGGTCTGATCCTCGGCTATGCGCGCACCTGGCGCTTGCTCCAGGACTACGACGAAGGTGCTCTGGGCGTGCCTCCCGGGGCCCGCCAGGCCCGCGGTGTGCTGGGCGTGGATGAAGCCCGCTGTGCCCTGGATGCGCTGGCCGGCGAACTACGCGATAGGGGCGAAGCGAGCGACCTTTTCGCCCGGGACCGGGACGATGGCTTGGCCTCTATCCTCGGGAACCTGGAACAAAGCATGTTCGGCGAGCCCCTCTACGGCACCCGCGAGGAGCGCGCCGCGCACCTGTTGTATTTCGTGATCAAGAACCATCCCTTCTCGGACGGCAATAAGCGCTCCGGCGCCTTCCTGTTCCTGCTCTACCTGCGCCAGGAAGGCATGCGCCTGACCTTGAACGAACAGGGCCTGACCGCCCTGACGCTGCTGATCGCCGAAAGCGACCCGAAGGCCAAGGATCTGATGGCTCGGCTCGTCATGAACCTGATTGCGGATGACAGCAATGTGGCCAGCAAGGATGAGACGAGTACCGAATGAAGGAAGTCCCGCTCAGGGTCAAGCTCATGGTTGGAACGGTTTCATGGCAAAAAAAGCGACCCCCGGCGCCCGTAAAACCCCGGCCAGCCCCCTCACCCGGGGCCACAAAAAGAAAGCCCGCACCCGGTGACAACTGCTGGACGCCGCCCTGCGCATCTACGCCCGCGCCAGCCTCGGCGGCCTGGCCCTCAACACCCTCGCCGAAGAAGCCGGCGTCTCCAACGGCACCGTCTACAACGACTTCCGCTCCCGCGAACAAGTCCTCGAAGCCGTCGGCCTGGAACTCGCCGTCCAACTCTCCGAACAGATCCTCACCGTCAGCCAAGCCGTCGAAAGCGGCGCCGAACGCCTCAGCATCGCCGTACGCACCTTCATGAATAAAGCCCGGACCGACCCCGACTGGACCCGCGCCCTCATCACCGTGGTCCGCTACGCCGAAGGCATGCGCTCCGCCCTCGCCACCTACCTCCGCGCCGACCTCCAAGCCAGCCGCTGCCAAGGCGACTTCCACTACGCCCACGAAGAAATGGCCATGAGCATGGTCATCTCCGCCACCCTGGGCGCCATGAACCTGCTCGTGGAAGACGGCGAAGTGGAGCACGCCGACCGTATTGCGGCGGAGATGGTGCTGCAGGCGCTGGGGGTGCCGCCGGAGAAGGCTAAGTGGATTGCTGGGTTGCCGTTGCCTGGGGAGGATAGGTAGGCGGCCTTGCCATAGCGTGGGTCGCTGATCTGCGATTTATCTAGTTTGGGTAATTAGTAAGGGCTTACTTAAAAGGTCGTTGGCGCTTGGGCGTTGGCGGCTTTTTTTGTTTTTGGGGGGATAGAATTGGCCGAGGTGCCAGAAAAGGGAGGTTCGAGGCGTTTGTCAGCGGCTGGCTTTTCTGGTTTTATTTTGTGTCAGGGGAAAAGAGATAAGTGATATGACGCCGGCGTCTTCATTGGATCTTCGAGTTGGCGTCCTGATACCCGTTGGGCGTTAATACAGCTTTAATACCAAGCGATAGGCATAGGGAGCACAAAATCATGATCAAGGCCACTGGTGCCGCAAAACTGACGAGCGACGTCACAGGCAAAACGTATGAGATCACGCCAGAAGAACTTGAGTGGGAAGTCGCTGGTGGAGATGAGCGCGGCATGGGTGTTGAAACCCTTTATGAGGCTATGGTTCAGGTAGAGGAACACGATCCGGATAAAGTGGTGTCCTGCACGTGGACCGCCTCTGAATATCCGGTAGGCGCTCTCAATCACGTAACGGCAGTGGAGGAAAATGGTGCCTTAGATGCTGATTTCTCATTTCACTGGGAGTATCAGCCCGAAGATTAGTGCTTGAATCCCGCTCAACAAGTACATCCAGACGACGTGTTTGCTACCGCTTTGCGTTCTCAAATCCGTGGCTGATGATTGGCGTTATACAAGACGTTGTAAAAAATATGGCAGACAAATACCACGCTCTTTATGAGCTCGCTAAGGAAGCATTTTTCGAAGAGATAAATAGGTTGGCTCGTATTGAAAGAAAAGCGTCGGTAATGATTTCGGTGCTTACAATTTTTATTGGGGCGTATATATCAGCATTGCAATGGATTGCGAGTAAAACCACGCCGCCTGAGTCGTGTCTGGAGTGGTTGATAATAGTTGTTTCAGCTGTTCTGTTTGGCTCCCTGGTTTTTTCGTGGGTGCTTGTATTGCGGGTTTTCACTATCGACAGGAGGAGAGTGATCCCAGCTAATAATGGACTGATTGAATTTTATAAGCAGAATAGTTTTGTTACCATAAACTACGGGATGGCGAATAAGTTTTGCGAAGTTACTAGGGAAAATAGAGGAATATCGGATAAAAAGGTAAAGCGTCTCATTTTTGGAATGCGATTTGTTCTTGCCAGTGGCACGATATTTGTAGCGCTTGGCGTTCTAATTGCAGCACAGATTTGGATATCGAACTTAAAGTAGAGCACAGCTGACTTTTTATCATTGAGGAGGTGCCTAAGATGTCAAACGATAAAAATCAAGGTAAGGAAGAAGATGAAGATCAGAGTGAGCCTGATTTTGATGTAACTCCACCCGATTTCGAGGTCGCAAACGAAAGCTACGATTCAGAGCAATCAGAAAAGTATAAAAAAGATAAGTCGGAGTGAGGATCTAAAAGGTCGATTCGGATGATCACCCAAAGCGCTCGGGCGCTTTGGGTTACCTCCACGGCCTTCGGTCGCTCCGGCAGCAACCGAGCTTTGATGTTTGAAAGAGGGCATTTCGGCATGTCCATCAGTTATGAGGAAGCCCAGCAGCAGGCCGCATACGAAGAATTCGTTGATTCACTGGCAGAAGAACTTTATGACAAGCATCGAGATCAGGCGATTGAAGAGTTCGTAACTGAAAGGCTTAAGTCATACTATGAACGAAACTCCTCAATCGCCGTCAATGCACTGAAATTCCTAGAGACTTCGGAAAGCCTATTGGAAAGAGACCCAACGGCTTCGCTCCTGTATTCCTCTATCGCTACGGAGGTTATTTTAAAGGCGGTTATGCTTAAGCCCATCGTTTCGGGTTTGGTGCACAGTGAATCTATTTCGGAGTTGGTCGCAACTGCTCTGACTAAACAGACTGGAGTTGATCGGTTCAGGGATTTGATTTTTAAAATATTAGAAGTTTACGTTGAGGTTGACGAAGGTGCCGCGAAGTATAGTCGTCCCGAGTCAGAAATATCGCTTTGGAAAGAGAGGGAGCTAGTTCAAAAGGTTCGGAACTCTGTTGCCCACCGGGCAGAGTTTTGTGACATGGCCGATGCGCAACGTTCATTAGCGGTAGCAAATGAATTTTATTCACTCACAGAGCGACTTATTTCTGCACTTGGTTTCCAATTTGATAGTGCCGGCGAGATCAGATTTGGGGTTCCTGGACAACAGGCTATTTTATAAAATTCAGCTGTACAGCTAGCGATTTCTCGCTGCTTCGCAGTTTCAAAGTTGCGCCTTGGCCGGGCGTCAGGCAGAAGGTGATCCAGTCATATGGAAGACATAATATATAAATACATGGAGTTCAGAGAGGAGTTTTTCGATACTAGGTTGCTAAGATTTACTCCTAGGCTTTATCTCAATGATCCATTTGAGGTTAGACCCTCGTTCTCTGAACATGCGGAGTATGTTCATCGAGTAAATGGTTACGGTAAATCTGTAAATTCAGTCATTGAAGAAATGAAAAGGAATCAGCATTTAGTTCTTAAGGGGGTCGCCGTTCAGGACTTTGATATATACGGAATACTCTCTCTGACAGAAAGGAATGATAACTTATTGATGTGGGCTCACTACGCGCAAGATCATTCTGGCATGGTGATTGGATTCGATCCCAGACATGAATTTTTCGATGCCTCGAAGTCCTCTAAAAAGTATGTAAGAAATGCGGTAAGTGAATATATCGGTGTTTTAAAGAAAGTTCGGTATGCAAAGCATCGAAAATCTAAAGGATCCTCTTTGGATGAGTATTTCTTTTTGAAATCAAATGACTGGTGGACGGAGAGAGAGGTTAGATATGTTCTTCCTATCTCTGAGGCCGATGAGTTTAGGAAGAATGAGAGCGGTGAGACTTTAGCTTTTTATCAGGTTCCTGGCGACGCTATTGTATCCGTAATATTCGGAATTAGAGCCTCTGAGGATAATATAAATAGGGTGAAGGCTAAGGTTCGTGATTCAAGGATCTACAGAAACGTGAAATTATATCAGTCAAAAATGTGCAGCGAGCAATATAATCTGTTCATTCAACCAATTGATGCTTAAAATACGCAGGAACTCAGGCCAAATTTTCGCTGCGCTTCGATTTTTCGGTGTTGCGGGTGCTAACTTTCTATGAAACTATTAGGCCCCAAGAAAGATCTCGACATCGCGGGTAAAGCGATTGATTGCATGAAATCAACCACAAGTTTTTCTGAGTTTAAGGAAAACTGGGAGAATTTTCTTTTCCGGATAGAGAGATCTTGGGAGTTCACCGAAATAACGCTCAAATCTAAGAAGGGCTTCCAGCAATGGCACAAGCCATACACCGACCTGCGGAAAAAAGACCCTTTGCTATTATTTTTGCGGCAGGCACGAAATGCTGAGATGCATAGCGTTACGCCCACAGTAACGAAGCCTCTTACGATGGAAGTAGTTGATAAGAGTGGGCGTGGCTTTCATCTCAATTCAGTTTCATCGCGGCTGGAAAATGGGACTTTGACGATAGATTTGGATTCGCCCGATATATTGCTCGATCTGGATACTAGAATCATGCCTGCCGATCCTGAAGTTGTGCGCTTCAAGAATAGAGGAAAGTGGTACAATCCACCATGGCAGCATCTCCGGGAAAGAATCCGTGATCTCCACCCAGTGGGCTTGGCCGAACTTGGGCTGGTGTTCTATCGAGCCTATGTCAATGAAGCTGAGATTTGGAGTCAGAGAACTTAAGAATTGATCAACGGCGTGTGTCTCATGGGTTAGCCAGCCAAATCTCTTGCCAGGCCGAAAATTGCGATGGCTTTATCCGGTAGCGGGCAAAGTTGCCCGCGTGCAGGCTCAAGACCTCATTTTCGGCCACTTCCCGGAACCGCTGCCGGTCTTCTTGCGGAATATGCTGTTCCGCCCATTGAACAATGCGGTTGAACGCGGCTTTCTTGTTCATCCGCTCTAGCACAATATTCTGGACGACTTCCTGCAGTGCCGAGCGATACTTCAGCCGGAAAGGGTCGGGTTCGCCGAGCGATTGTCGGACGGCGGTGTAATGCGACGCCGACCGCTCATAGGCCCAAATGAACACATCCTTAAGCAGGTCGATCCGGTTCAATTCATACACGCCAAGCATCGCTTCGGTATAGATATCGGCGGGCACCTCCGTGAAGGAGAGCGGGATCAGGTTGGCTTTGATGAATGGTATATTCGCCGCCAGCCGGGAAACGCGCTTGTTCACGTCATCGAACGGCTGCAGATACGGCAACTGAACCATGATAAAGAACGCCTGCTCGAAGGGATCGTCGATGGCGCTGGCCGTCGCCAGGATCTGATCAAAATAGTCTTCAATCAGGGGCGGCACTTCGAGGGGATGAAACACGGACTTCTCAATACCAACCGCGATTCGGCGCAAGCGGCCGGTGGCCTCAGGGTCGGCCAACAGGTTGTTGGCCAGCAAAGCATGAAGATTGAGGATCGTATAGCGGTTGAAGCCGATCTCCTCCGCCGAGCCCACAAGAAATTCGATGGCGTCCTTGTGGTTCAGGATCATTTGCGACTCGACGTGCGCCTTACCCGGCGTCTCTTCCCCGAAGGCGATCAGCCGTTTCGTATCCAGCAGAGAGTACGTGTTCCCCTCCAGGCGGCTGGAGTTCCACGAAAGATCGATCAGCAGGCGGTTCAGAATCTGTTTTGCATAGGTGCCCGCCGGCCGGGGCCCCGAGGGCGGCGTGCCGATCTCCCGAAGGTGCGCGCGCTCGACGGGTGCAAGATACGCCGTATGGTTGGGCCGGTACTGTTCAAGGAAGCCGTGTTCATACCCCGCCGGCTTGCGTGACCGAAGCGGTTTTCGCAAGGCGTTCTGGATCTCAGCGGCCTGGCGGGAGACGGGTATAGCGCCCGCCGCTTCCTCGTAGGAAGGTTCCCGAACGCTGCTGCCTTGTCTGGGCTCGGTATCTGCAGGGAAGTATCGGACCCACCGTTTTTCCCCGGCCTTGATGAGCCGGCCCGCATCCACCAGGTGTTTTAAACGGTACTGGAGTGTGCGCCGGGGCAACGATTGCTCAAGAGCATCCAGGACCTCCTGAAGGCCGACACCCTCAGGGTGGGCGGACACCACGGCTTCAATGTCCTGTAGCGCCTTTTGAGGTATGGGTTTCGCCATGATCAAGTAGGTTGCTCATTAGATTTATGCGCAATTAAAGCATGTGTATGCGCAGCTATCAATGCTGTGCGCAACCAATGTTGCGCAAAGGGGATTCGCGAAAGACCGCGTGATCGCCGGAGATAACGATGAAGTCGAGGGCTTCTTGATGGCAGCGACCACCGTTCGGATGAAGCCCAAGGGCTTATCTATGCAGTCCGGCATGCTGATCGCGGGCCACCACGTCAACTCCTTGTGTGCCGTGTGCTTGCGCCAATGGCCACCCTCGTCCTCTGTGAACACTTCTCCCAGAGTAGCCGCCTTAAATGCCGCCGGCAGGCAAGCGTCGGTGGTCTTTTGGGTTTGGGAAAGAGAGTTGGTCAAGATATCAGGAGGAAGCCTGCCAGTTGAATTTGTAAGTGGCTGACTTTTCTGGTTTTATTTTACGTTAGGGGAATTCAAGAAAAATGATATGACGCAGGCGCGTTCATTGGATATTCGCGCCGTCGTTCTAATACCTGTTAGGTTCCAATGATGGCATCACTTGAATCTCGATTTAACGAGTTCCTAGAAAAGAAGCTTGGTGCAGAATCGATTGATGCACTCCATACGCCGAGCTCGAACGATCCGAAGATGGCCGACTATTACTTAGCAAATAGAAAAATAGTTGCAGAAGTTAAGTCCCTCCAAGCTGATCAAATATCTAAAGGCGCTGCTGTCGTCGATGAGCATCTAGCTAATAAGGGGGCAGTTATCTTTGGAACATTGCCATCCTCAAGGATTACAAATAGTCCAGAAGAAGAATCGGCACTTATGCAAAAAATTGAAAACAAAATGACAACGCGCATAAAGAAGATATGTAGCGATGCCAATAGGCAAATAACGAGTCAATTTGAAAAATTGCCACATTTAGCGACAGGAGTGTTAATTTTAATCAATGAAGACAACAGTAGCATGCATCCGAGTATGGTTGCGAAAAGGGTCGCGGATTTTGCCGCGTCGCAACCACGGAGTATTCACTATTGTCTTATGATTTTTGAATCTCATAAAATTCGTGTTAAAGGTAAGCTGCTTCCATACCCACTACTTTTCGATCTAACGCGAAGTGCACGCCAAAGGCGATCTGCTGCTTTTTTGGAGTCACTTCAATGGCAATGGGCACAGACTTACGGGCACACAGAAAAGGTGGGATCTACAAAGAGAAACCCTGTTACCTATTACCCAGAGGAAATTGTTTTTGGCGAGTAAAAAACCTAACAATACGTGCCAGTCGGACAGGTTGTTCCGTGGCTTTTTCTAGCACAAAACGCCACTCCACAAACTGCCGCTGCACTTTGCGTTATGCAAATAGGGATTGAATATGGTCCGCTGGTACCTGTCGGTGAAAAACATACTTCGCGCCATTGAGCAGAAGGCTGGAGATGCCCTACCTATATATGAGCAAGGCGGAAAAGAGGCGTGCGCAGCGATCAATAACTACATGTCTTCTGATTATGAGCGCTTATGGGATCTATGGAGGCAGCAATTCCCAGAGGAAAGGCTGGGGAATTTGGGGCGCCATATACATTTTGGTGAGGACTGTGACTACAGAGATATAATTAATCATGACCTCCCCGAAATTGATAGAAGAGCCGAAGCACATTTGCTCGCCTCAGTAGGCGAGGAAAGACCTGAAATCTATATGGGTTTTGAGCACCTGCTGCACCCGATAATTGTGGAGCATGCATATCAGCTATTTCGTAATGGACATCTTCGTGAGGCCGTCCTGAACTCGATAACTGCGGTATTCGACTTTATTAGAGCAAGGACTGGCTCAGAGGAGGATGGTGATCGGCTTATCGGCCAGGTTATGTCTCCAAATGACCCTAGGCTAATTTTGTCAGAGCTTGGCACGGATTCCGGGCAGAATGATCAAAGGGGGTTTATGCAAATATTCAAGGGCGCGTATCAGGGGATAAGAAATCCCAAAGCTCACAGCCTCACTCACGATCTTACGGAAATGAAAGCTGCACAATATCTTGTATTTGCGAGTCTTCTCGCTAGGCGTGTCGAGGAAGCCACAGATGTATAACAAAGCAGAGCACGCGACAAGCCCGTGTCAGCAGCGTTATACCTTAGAGAGAGTCCTGGAGTGTTAAGTTGAATCTGCAAAAAAAGAAGAAACAGCACTTTGTGTGGCGTAAATATTTAAGAGCATGGTCCGAGAACGAAAGCGTATACTGTCTTATGGGCGGAAGGATATTTAAATCCGGGTTGATGGGGGTTGGGCAAGAAAGGTACTTCTACAAGCTTAAAGAGTTAAATGAAACTGAGATGGATTTCATTAAAGCTCTCATTGCTCAAGATAAACGACCAATGATTCGCGATCTTAACCACGGATGGATAGATTTCTTTAATCAGGTTTTTAAAATAAAAGATCTAATGGAAAGCCACGGAGTGTCACATCCAGAAGCAGATGAAATGCTAGATGTGCTAGTTCATAATTTTGAGGAGGATTTTCATGGAAAGATCGAGTCTGACGCCATTAAATTCCTTGAGATGCTGTATCGCAAAGACCTCTCCTTTTATGACGACGACGATCAGTTGATCGAGTTCTTGTTTTTCATCTGCCAGCAGTATTTTAGAACACAGAACATCAATAACAATGTCAGGGAAGCTGTTGGTTCCTTTAAAGGCTTCAATGTTGATGGAATGTGGGCCGTACTTAGGCATACAAGTGCAACAAGTGTCGGGTTTAGCTTGTACCAAGATAGAGCCGACTTTCGGCCGGTACTTATAGAGAACACTTCGAATATACCGTTCATTACTGGCGACCAACCAATAATTAATACTCATGCTATTGGTTTAAGTCTTGAGGAAGTCCCGTCTGAGCTCGAGTTCTATTATCCATTGACACCGAGGCTAGCTCTTCTTATGACCAATAACCCAGACTTGAATAGAAAGGGGGCGATGTCCATCGGAGAAGAAAAAGTTATTATGTACAATAAATTTATTCATTCGCAGGCAGGCAAACAGGTCTATTCGTTCGAAAGAGGCGCTTTGGAGCGGCTTTTGAATGAATAGCATGGCTAGGGAAAGGCATAACAATCGCGTGTTGCCGGACTGGCATTTCGCTTCGCTCCAATTCAGCCGCAAATGCGGGCGTTATACGTTTTTGAAGAATATCTTAATCCGTTGACTTGTTATGGGTGATTTATGAATAACCGGGAGCTGCCTAATATTGACGGGAGGCTTGCCTACCTAAAACCTGGGGGGAAGGAATGGGAAGCGTTATCTGAGGGGGCGTTTTTGGCTCTTGTACAGGATTTCGGACAGGAGGCTAGAGAATTAGCCGAAGAAGAAAAGATAAAATTAGGTCAAAATAGGCAGTATTTAAACGATACCCTTTTGAAGGCGCTGCAATTACCTAACTTATTTTTCTTTGCTGGTAGTGGAACTTCTCTTGCCGAAGTTCAAGGGCCCAGTATGCGGGATCTATGGCAAAAATCGATGCTGAAATCTCCAGATGCAGGCGAGTCAGATGATGACTTTGGCGTACTTACAGAAGAAGCTCAAGCGACAATAGATAAAGTAAGATATTCAGAACTAGAAAATCCCAATATCGAGCACTTTTTGTCACAATGTGACGCCTACCTTTTATTTAATGAGGACGAAGAAGTTGAGAATTTCCTAAATCAGGTAAAAAAAACGATACTACACGAATGCTCCTCATTCATAGATACAGAGAAAAGTGATATATCTTGCTATCAAAACCTCTTGCAAAAATTAGCTCGAAGAAGAGTGCGTGACCCTCGATTAAAAGTGTTTACTACAAATTACGATATGTGTTTTGAAACAGCAGCCTCAGATCTTGGTATGATGATAGTTGACGGTTTCTCATACACTCGAAATCGTAAATTTGACGGCAAGTATTTTAACTATGATGTGGTTAGAAGGGAAAGTGATAGCCATGAGTTTGTCGAAGGTATTGTTCAACTTTACAAATTACATGGCTCGGTTAGTTGGGAAAGAAAAGGGAATGATGTATTTGAGGTGTCTGAGCCATCGCCCGAAAATGCAGTATTGATCTACCCGGCGAAGGGAAAATACCAACAAGCTTTCATTCAGCCTCATCTAGAATTGTTATCGCGATTTTTAGAATCTTTAAGGCAGCCAAATTCATGCTTAATAATTGCTGGGTTTGGCTTCAATGATGATCATTTATCTGAGCCCGTAATTTCAGCAATAAAATCAAACCCAAGCCTAAAGTTAATTATTTCTGATTATAGGGCGGCCTCGAATATCAATAATCAATCCCGGGTGATCAGCCGCTACTGGAAGGATTTGTCTGATTTGGCTTCTCAGGGGTACGACATACATTTTATTAATGGAAGCTTTTCAGAATTCGTATCGATCATTCCACATCTAAGAGCGTTGACACCCGCTGATCAGTTAGCTAAAGCCGTTAAAGCCGCTGGAAGATAAATAATGGACCTGAATTTACTGTTTACTGAAACGGGAATTTTAAGTAATCGGCTCAAAGTTGGAGTTGTCTCCACTGTAACTGCTCAAGGAATTAAAGTTAATCTTGCGCATTCAGGTGATGTGAGTGCGAGCTACGTTGATGGAAGCAGGTATGGTCGGGGAGAAGTGGGGGAGTTGCTTTTAATTGAGGGGCAGCAATCAATATTGCTGGGTCGTTTAACGGAAGTCAGGCTTCCTGATCGAGATCGAACAGAATTATCACAAGATTTTGAAGGTTCTAGTCAGCTGGATGCTATTGGGTTTGTTCAACTATTAGGCTCAATTAATATTGAACAGCTAAGGATTCAAGCGGGAGTTATTTCCTACCCTAGACTAGGTGATAGGGTGTTTTCGGCTCCGCTTGAATTCATTTCTGCCCTTCCTGAACTGATGGTCACTGGTGTGACGAATACAGTAGGTACTAGGGTTACACTAGAGATTGGTGAGGTTACAGGTGAAACCGGAAGCAAAATACGTGTAACTCCTGAAAAGCTTTTTGGACGTCATTGTGCAATTTTAGGTTCTACTGGTGGCGGAAAAAGCTGGACTACAGCAAAAATAATTGAAGAGTGCGCTAAGTATGAAAACTCTAAAATTGTTGTCATTGATGCTACCAGTGAATATCGGACTCTGAATAATAAATATACATCCCATTATCATATTGGCGAACCCATCTATAAGAACGATAAGTCTACAGAGATTTGCATACCCCCAACAGATTTCTTGGAGTCAGACTTCTTGGCAATTTTTGACCCTTCAGGCAAAGTGCAAGGGCCAAAACTGAAAGAAGCAATTAAAAGTCTCAGGTTGGCCAAGCTAGCGCCTGATTTATTTCCGGGCGGGTTTGTAGAGAAAATAAACCAAAGTAAGGCATTGTATCGGCAGGCTATGAATAGGGATGGTAACTCAAAGCTTGTGGATAACCCCTCGCAGGAATTTGATGTAACGAAGCTAATCAAGCAACTTGTTCAGGAGTGTTGCTGGGATAATGTTGATAGTTGGGGAAAAGAAAGCAATGATCTCGGCTACTGCTCATCCTTGTTTACAAGAATACAAGCAGTAATTCATTCGCCATCGTTAAAGTCCGTTTTTAATAGTGACGGACGAGAACATTTTGAAGAGGCGTTAAGGCAGTTTATTGAAGGAGATGGTAGGGTTTTCAGGCTTTGTTTAAGTGATGTTAGTTACGAATTCTATGCCAGGGAAGTTTTAGCTAACGTGATAGGGAGAAAGCTGCTTTCATTTGCAAGAAAAGAAGCTTTCCGGGATAAACCTGTGTTAGTCATCGTGGATGAAGCGCATAACTTTCTTGGCAAAAGAGTTGGAGCAGAAGATCATTCTGCAAAACTTGATGCATTTGAAATGGTGGCTAAGGAAGGCAGAAAATACGGGTTGAATATATGTTTAACTACTCAAAGGCCGCGAGATATAACCGAAGGTGTACTTAGCCAGATGGGCACCTTGTTAGTCCATCGACTAACAAATGATAGAGATAGAGAGGTTGTTGAAAGAGCCTGTGGTGAGATAGACCGTTCCGCCGCCTCCTTTTTGCCTAATTTAAAACAAGGGGAGGTAGCTTTGGTTGGTATTGACTTCCCAATACCAATGACAATCCAAATTGATAAACCTATATGCCCACCGAAATCAGATGGTCCAAGTTTTCAAAATATATGGAGTTGATTGAATGGGCCAGAGAGCGTATATCAAAGCTGTACAGTGATGGTTATCACCTGACAGCCTCCTTACGCCAGTTCGCTCAGTCTCGTTGCAACTGTTAGCGATTCAGTAGAGCTGATTTGATTGCTTCTGCTCCTTTCCGATAACAAACCACCGCAAGCAGCTCAGAATCGACCCAAACACCCCAATATCGACTTCCACGATAGTGCCCAATCTCAATGTTCGGCTTGCGCTTTTTCATGATACCTCCCTGGTCTCTTTGGCTAGCCATTGATTCCATCCAGAAAGGCACAAGCCCACTGTTCGGCATGACTGCGCCCCAATAAAGCAAGTCTTTTGGCATCCTTGATTGCTCTGTCTTCTCGATCGAAAGCATCCAGCCGGTTCGCGAGCGCCGAGAAAAGCGCCTCCAAATAGTTAAACTGCTCAACCGCCAAACAGGCCATATCACCCACTTCAGTACGCCCCACATCATACGCCTTGGTCATCTCCGCCTCCTTCCATTACTCTCCTTAAATCGACCCACCCAGTAGAGCGCAGACCACGAATTATGGTCTACAGACGATAAGTAGCACTTTCCCCCTTTGTTGAGACAACCATGATCATCTCCTCGACCCACGATTACCGCCTCGCCGCCAAGCGCCGCCTGCCGCCGTTCCTGTTCCACTACATCGACGGGGGCGCGTACGACGAGCACACCCTGGCGCGCAATGTGGCGGATCTGCGCGATTTGGCGTTGCGGCAGCGGGTGTTGAAGGAAGTGGGGGACGTGGATCTGTCGACGCGGCTGTTTGGGGAGGATGTGAGCCTGCCGGTGGCGCTGGCGCCGGTGGGGCTCACCGGGATGTTCGCGCGGCGGGGCGAGGTGCAGGCGGCGCGGGCGGCGTCGTCGTGGGGCGTGCCGTTTACGTTGTCGTCGGTGTCGGTGTGTCCCATCGAGGAGGTGCAGCCGGCGTTGACGCGGCCGATGTGGTTTCAGCTGTATGTGCTGCGCGACCGCGGTTTCATGAAGAACGCGCTGGAGCGGGCCTGGGCGGCGGGGGTGCGGACCCTGGTGTTCACGGTGGATATGCCGGTGCCGGGGGCGCGCTATCGCGATCGGCATTCGGGGATGTCCGGGCCGTTCGCGGCCTGGCGGCGGGTGCTGCAGGCGGTGACGCACCCGCGCTGGGCGTGGGACGTGGGGCTGCGCGGGCGGCCGCACGATCTGGGCAATGTGTCGGCCTATCTGGGCCATCGCATTCACCTGGAGGATTACATCGGCTGGCTGGGCGAGAACTTCGATCCGTCCATCGGTTGGCGGGATCTGGAGTGGATTCGGGAGTTCTGGAAAGGCTCGATGGTGCTCAAGGGCATCCTCGACCCGGAGGACGCCCGCGAGGCGGTGCGGTTCGGCGCGGACGGCATCGTGGTCTCCAACCACGGCGGGCGCCAGCTCGATGGCGTGCTGTCCTCGGCCCGGGCGCTGCCGGCCATCGCCGACGCGGTGCAGGGCGACCTGACGATCCTGGCGGATTCCGGCGTGCGCTCCGGCCTGGACGTGGTGCGCCTGCTCGCCCTGGGCGCGGACGGCGTGCTGCTGGGCCGCGCCTTCGTCTACGCCCTCGCCGCCGCCGGCGAGCAGGGCGTGGCCCATGTGCTGGACCTGATCGCCAGCGAGATGAAGGTGGCGATGACGCTTATCGGGGCCAGGGCGGTTGGGGAGATTTCGCGGGAGAGTCTGGTGCAAGCCGGCGATTGAATTCTGGTGCCGTGGCGTCTAATCAAAAATCGAAGGCGACAAAACCGTCGCCTTCGCCAGATACTCGATATCCCCGGCTTCCATTCCCGCCGCTGAAAACAGCGCCTTCCAGTGTTTCTCCACCACCTGCTTCATGGCGTCGACGCATTCGGCGGCTTCCCGTTCGCTCAGACCAAACCGCTCCGCCTGGCTGAGGGCGTTGTGGAGCGTGGCCGCGCGGCCGTGGTGGCCGACGGTCATGGCCAGGTCCGCGGAGTAGCCCAGCCGGGGCCGGGGGCAGAGGTCGTAGCCGGGGGTGAGGTCGAGGGCGGCGCCGTCCCAGAAGCAGGCGTGGTTGCGGGCGTGGTCGTCGGTGTTGCCGATCAGGATGTTGAAGACCATGCGCCGGAACAGCTCCGGGCCGTCCCGTTCGAAGTCCCGGGCGTATTGGCGCAGCGCGTCGGCCAGTTCCAGGTAGCTGGCTTCGCCGCTGCGGACGGCGTATTCGTCCAGGTCCAGCAGGGTCATGGCGCTGAGCATGTGGCGGCGGGTCGGGTGGCCGGTTGCGTTGGTGTCGCGGTCGAAGCGGCGGACCAGCAGTACGTCCTTGCCGGAGACTTCCAGGACGCGGGTGTCCGCCACGTTCAGGCCGGCTTTGGCGGCGAGCCGCATGGCGCCGCTTTCCGCGGCGATCATGTTGAGGGTGTCCCGGCTGGAGCTGAATTTGGCGACCAGCCAGGACTTGCCGCGCCGGAACAGCACCTTGGGGCGGGCGCCGCCGATGCTGGTGCCGTGGTTCAGGGCGGCGTCCAGGTCGTCATCCAGTTCCTGGCCGCGTTCCATCCGTTCCGCCGCTTCCAGGGCGTCCGCCAGCGGGCGGATCGGCTTGGCGCGGGGCGCGTAGGCGTCCGGGCGGTCGGTGGCGTCCAGGGCGCCGATGCGGTCGGCGCCGGCGCCGAGCAGGTAATCAATCTCCCCGAGCTCGCCTTCGAGGCGGTAAGGGGCCTTGCCGGTGGGGTCGAGGGTTTTCGCGATTTCCCGCTGGATGATGCGCCGGCCCCAGGCGTCCGGCGCCGCGTCGCGCACGGCGCCGCTGAGCTCCAGGTCGAGGACGTAGGGCTCACCGGTGAGCTCGCCCAGGGGGCGGCCGGGGATAGAGAGCGGGATGGCATCCGGCCGGGCCAGGTAGCTTTTGCCGTAGCGGAACACGTATTCGGCGCCGTCCCAGGCCACCACGCCGCACACCACCGGTTCCGCCTGCCCCGGCGGAAAGAACCAGAGGTAGGCGCGATCAGAAATCATTGTCGACGTCCTGGGGCCGGAACCGGCGCCGGCTGGCGGGGCGGCGCGCGCCGGCGCGGATACCCTTTTGGGGTGGGCTGGCCCGGCTCGGGCAGGGTCGCCAGCAGGGGCAGGTCAAGCAGCCACAGGGCGGCCACCACCAGGCCGACGTCGACCTTCGGGTCGCCTTTTTCCAGGGCGCTCACGTGTCGCCGGTCCACCTTGCCCAGGCGCGCACCCAGGTCGGTCTGGGACCAGCCGCGCGCCTTGCGGGCCTCGGCGATCAGGGCGCCGGTGTCGCGCAGGGCATCGAGAATCTGGGCCTTTTGATAAACGGGAGAATCGACTGTCCGGGGCATTTTGATCACTAAACCGTACAAAGTGGCGTTAAATGTACGTTATGGCGTTCCTTGTGATTCGTCAAGAACATCTCTATGCCTTATGTGCTCATAAATGTACATAAAGAGATGTTTTGTGCGTTTTACCGATCAAGGTGCTTGAGTTGACCCCGGACTCAGATGGCCCACAAGTCCGGTGATTCCACTTCCATCCGCAGCCGATCCTTACTGAACGTCCGCTTCAGCAACCCACCCAGGCCGGGCTTGGGAATTTCGCTCAGCAGCCGCCGGACTTCGTCGGGCAGCGGGTCGGGCAGGTCGAGTTGGCCCTCGGCGGTTACCTCCAGCAGCCAGTGGCCGTGGTCGCGGGCGGCGTCCCAATTGCCTTGGGCGCTGAGCAGGGTCATGTGCAGTACTGAGAGGTACGGGTCGAACACTTGGGGCAGCACGGTGTTGCTGACCTCGAGCGCGGCGCGCGGGTCGGGCGTGCCGAACCAGCCTTCGTCCAGGCCACGGGCCAGGGCGTATTTACAGGCAGTGAAGTCGACGGGGACGTCGCTGAGCAGGGCTTTGGCTTCGGCCTGCTCGCCTTGGGTCAGGAGAGCCCGGGCCAGGGGCAGGGCGCCGAAGCCGTTGCCTTCGGTGATGGCGGTGCGGCACAGGGCCAGGGCCTGCTCGGAGTGCGGGTCGTCTTCCAGTTGGAGTTCGGCCAGGTTGAGTTTGCCGTCCGGCCCCTTTTCGGCGGCAAAGCGGAACCAGCGCTCCGCCGCCGCGCGGTCTTGTGGAAAGCCACGCCGGCCTCGGGCCAGGCACCGCCCCAGCCAGTTGGCCGCTTCCAGGCCCTCCGGGCCGGGCCGTTCCGCCAGGCGGCTCAGCACGGCGGTGGCCCGCTCGATGTCGCCGGCGTTGACCCAGGCCAGGCCGAGGTCGAACTGATGTGTGGAGTCGTCCGGGGCGGCGTCCACGGCGGCCTGCCAGCCTTCGGCGATTTCCAGGGCGGGGGCGTCCAGGGAGGCCAGGATTTGTGCTTCCAACACCAGCAGGGCGGCGCGCATGCGCCCAGGCGGGCAGTCTTCCTGGCCGGCGCGCAAGTGCCCGCGGGCGGTGACCAGGTCGCCGTCAATGGTGGCGGCGCGGTTGGCGCGCCACCACCAGTACTCGGCGGTGAGGAGCTGGTGTAGCTCGGGGGCGGTGATGGCGCGTTCGGCCAGCCTGACCACTTCGCCCATGTGCGCCAGGCTGCCGCCCCAGCGGGCTTCGCTGCGGGCCAGGGCGGTGGACCAGGCGGGTAGCCAGTTCGGGTCGGCCTCGGCCAGCTGCGCCAGTAGTTGTTGGTGTTCCTCTTCGGATACGCCCAGGATCGTGGCGGCCTGGCCGAGGGCGGCCAGCGCCGGGCCGGGCTGCGCGCCCAGCTCCAGGGCGCGGGTCAGCGGTGCACGGGCGCGGTTCAGCGATGTCACCACCTGCTCCCATTGGGCGTCGGTGAGCTGGTCGGCGGTCTCTTCGCCCCGGGCGTCGATGCCGGCGTAGGTGTCCGCCATGCCTTGGGCGAGCCTGGGCCAGGGGTTGTCGGGTTCCGTCTCCGCCCAGGTATCGAGGGTGTCGCGCGGCGCGCGGAGGATGGCATGCAGCGTGCCTTCCAGTTGCAGCAGCGTGTGCAGGGAGGGCGCGCGGCGGTAGTCCGCGGCGGTGCGCTTCAGGCGCTCGGTGAGCGCCGACCATTCGCCACTCAGGGCGGCGGCGGTGATGGCGGGGTAGGCCTCGGGGGCGGCGACGTCGGTGATGGACAGAATCGGATGGTCGGGCATGAAAATGAAACTCTTGGCCGGTGCGAGCCCTGAATCTTGAGGCGTGGACGCCATAACGCAACCCTACACGGCATCCGGACGCGCTTTGAATGGGAGCTGCGTCTCACGCTGGACCGGGCGCGCCGGATATCGCTGGTTTGGGAGCAGGCAAAAAGCAAAACCGGGTTCGGGCACATGGTTGGGTTGTGGCATCGTGTTATCGATTCTGTTTCTGTACGATTCGGATGCCCACTTGCAAGGACGCTCGCCGTCCGTATTGGGAGAGGACTGATCCGACCGCCTGGCTATCCTTGACCATCAGAGGTCATGGACACAGGGGCGCGGTTTCGTTCCTGTGTGCAGCCTGAGCGTAGGGAAACCACGATGATTGACGAGCGATTGTTGTGTCGGGATGAGGTCGGCCTGGTCTGGGGGATCGACCGCAGAGAGGTGATCGAAGAGATCTATGCCCTCAAGGGCGGCGAACTGGTGCTTCGTCCCGAGTTCTACGACATGAGCGGTTGGCCAGAGGGCGAGGCCGAGCACTTCACGCCGACCCTGCTCGATTGTTTTGACCGTGGTGGTTGGTTCCTTGGACTGTTCGACCAGGGCCGCCTGATCGGCGCGGTGGTGCTCGATTCGTGCCGCTTTGGCCCGGCGGGCGAATGGCTGCAACTGACGTTCCTCCACCTCAGCCACGCTTATCGCCGCCGTGGTCTCGGCGCCCATCTGTTCCGTCTTGCCGTCGCCCGGGCCCGGGCCCGGCGGGTGGAGGCTGGTGCGCTCTACGTTTCAGCGACGCCGTCACGTAATACCGTGGACTTTTACATGAGACTGGGCTGCCGGTTATGCGAGCAGCCGGATGAAGCCTTGTATCAGCGGGAGCCGGACGATATTCATCTGCTCCATGACCTCACGTGAACGCTTGGGGTGGAATGGAGAGAGGCAATCAACGTCACGAGCAAAGCCTATCGTTCGGCACTGGCCTGTGGTTGGCGGCGCGGCGATGCGAAAAGGCGGGTTGCCGCCGGATCATGGGCGGGTGAATATAACGCTTCGCCGTGCCTTCCTGGCCTATCCGGCCTTCAGTCCCAAGCCAATACGGGAGGGCCGCCACTGGCGTGATCCGGCGTGATGCCGGGAAGGTTTGGCAGGTGGGCGGGCGGCGATAAAAGAGGCCTGGAGCGATACGGGCCCTGTTTGCTGAAGGGCTGGGTGAATAAGACATAACGACAAACCGTAGAAGGAGAGCAACCATGTTCAACCACATCATGATCGGTTCCAACGACATCGAGCGTTCCAAGAGCTTCTATGACGCAGTGCTTGGTGTACTCGGCGCGCGCGAGCCGTTTCGCAACGTGGCGCCTTCCGGCCACGTCCGGCTGTTCTATATCCACGATGGCAGCACCTTTGCCATCAGTGAGCCGATCAACGACGAAGAGGCGACCTGCGCCAACGGCGGCACCATCGGGTTCAAGTGCGATTCGCCCGAGCAGGTAAAGGCATTCTATGATGTGGCGGTGGCTCAGGGCGGCAAGCCGATCGAGGATCCGCCGGGCCTGCGTGAAGGCAGCATGGGCGCCATGCATCTGGCTTATGTCCGCGATCCCGACGGCAACAAGCTCTGCGCGATTCATCGGGTCCAGTAAATCTCCAGTCCCCCGTCTGAGGACACGCATGGATCCCTTGGGCGGGGCCTGGGTGCCTGTGATGTGTGACCGTGTGGTTATCCAGGCCTTGCTTTGGGTCAGGAGGGGCGGCTTTGATGGGCCGGCATGGATGGTGTGTCCTCAATGTGGCGAACGGCAATAACTGCGAGCTGTAACCGATCAAAGGTGAACCTATGACCGTGGAAGGCCAGAACGATATCGATGGGGTGCTGAACACCGGGCGCGTTGTCGCCAGAGTGCGTGATGCCATGCTCGATGCGGTTGAACCGGGCATGACGACCGCGGAACTGGATAAGCTGGGAGAGCAGCTGCTGGAACAGTATGGCGCCAGGTCGGCACCGAGGGTGACGTATGATTTTCCCGGCGCCACCTGCATCAGCGTCAATGAGGAAGCGGCGCATGGTATTCCCGGGCAGAGGGTGATTCAGGCCGGGGATATTGTGAACGTCGATGTATCCGCTGAACTGGGTGGCTATTTCGCGGATACCGGTGGCACCATGGTTGTTCCGCCGGGGTCGATGCTCAAGACACGCTTGTGTCATGCCACCCGGCTGGCTTTGAAACGCGCCTTGGGCGAAGCACGAGCCGGTGCTCCCATCAATCGCATCGGCAAAGCGATTCAACATACCGCGAAGTCGCATCGTTTCAAGGTGATCAAGAATCTGGCCGGTCATGGTGTCGGGCGAACGCTGCACGAGGAGCCGGAGGACATCGTGGGCTACTATGATCGCCGCGATACCCGCCGATTACAGCTCGGTCAGGTCATCGCCATCGAGCCGTTTCTGTCCACCCGCAGCACACTGGTGACAGAGGCGGAGGACGGGTGGACTCTGGTGGGGCATCCGGACAATCTTTCCGCGCAGTTCGAACATACCGTTATCGTCACCAAAGGGGCTCCCATTATCGCCACGCTGTCCGAAAAACGGCATTGACGATACGGCATCCGGCGGGATGCCCCCGGCCCGAACTGTAGGTCATCAGAGACCGGAGCGTTGGAGACGGATAATGCTTGTGGAAAATACGAAGTCTCAATTCGAAGCACGATTGCTTTGCCCCAAAAAGCAAGGTGACAGCGAACCTTGGGCTTTCGTGGTGTTGCCCCGGGAGGTCAGCACAAAGCTGCCCAGACGGGGCCGTACCTCGGTGGATGGCACGCTGAACGGCCACGCGTTCCAGGTCTTGCTGGAGCCCGACGGCCGCAAGAGCCATTGGCTTCGTATCGGTCAGCCCCTGATGGAAACGTCCGGTACCACCTTTGGTGATGTCGTCCGGTTCGAAATCAGTCCGGTGGCGCGGGAGCCGGAACCGGAGGTCCCGATGGATTTGCGGGAGGCTCTCCAAGCCGCGCCGGAGGCCCGGGAGATATGGGAAGCCACCACCACGCTGGCCCGCGTGGACTGGATTCATTGGATTACCACCGCCAAGCAGGTCAAGACCCGTGCCAAGCGGATTAATGACGCCTGCGACATGCTGGCCTCGGGTAAAAAGCGGGTCTGCTGTTTTGATCCTTCGGGCTTTTACAGCAAGGCGATCCGGGCCCCGGAGGCGGCGGATTGAGTTAAGCCGTTTACTACCATCGGCATTGCCCCTCTCTGTTCGCCACGGTTTTCTCTATAAACGCAAACTCCGCTCCGGTTTTCAGGTTGGTGTAGGTGAAGTCATGGATACTGGCGCCCTGGCTTGAGAACTGATACTTGCCTTTGATGGTACCGTCGACGACCTCAAGCCAGATATGCCGGAATTCCACCCGGAGCTTGCTGGTCTCATCGAAGAAGCAATGCACATCGGTGTTGACCTCAACGGCCTGGGCGAAGGTGGGGAGGAGAGCGAGAAACGGCAATGTGGATGGCCCGAAGGCGCGCCGGTACCAGGGCGAGAGCGCGTCCAATTTAGGGTAGGATAACGGTCAATGAGAGGGTTCGCAGGTGATATTGGCCGCGATAGGGATGTTTGCCATTGCCGGGGTTGTTTATGCGCAGAGTGACGTTGTTGTTTTTTGTGTTGCCGTTTCTTGCGGTGTTATCGGCAGGGTGTTCAGAGAAAACCCTCGAAGAGCAAAGGCGGGAACTGGAAGAACAGAAGGCGGAGTATCAGGCACGGATCGAAGCCCTGGCCGATCAGGACGTCAAACAAGCACTGGCGTCGATGGCCGATGTCATGTTCTGGATACGGGAAGGGGACCTGGAGCGCCGGGAGCCGCCAGAGGAGGTGCAATATAGCACCTCGCCCTACGCGATCCTGGATGATTATAAAGACACGAAGGACATGGCCGATCAGTTGGCCGCCGGCGTGCTGCTGACCCATGATCCGCGCTACCGTCCCGAGGAAGCGCAACTCGAGCTCCCGTTCGCGTATCCCTTTGATCTCAGGGTCAACTGGGAGCAGGTGGTGTTGGCGGATGGCACCGAACTGCCGGTGGTGGAGCGGGACCCGTTCACCGATCAAAGCAATCTGATTCCGGTGGCGTTGTGGAATACCTCATATAAGCGTTTCACCACCCAGGTGGAAAAACACGAAAACCTGCCCATTGGTCAGGTGCCGCCACCACCGTCACCGATAGCACGGGCACGTGGCGAGATGATCCTGACCGTGCCGGAAACACTGCCGGAAGTCGATTTCTCAGTCTCCGACGTGGGTGACCATCAGGAGGTGTCCGGGTGGCGCATCACCTTGGAAGAAGTCGAAGGGCATCGGGTTCGGTTGCTGTTCAAGGTGCCCGAAGATATGGCGCTTGCCGAGGCGGAGGACAGGTTCAATCAGATTGAAGTGGAGGCCAGTGACAGCACTGGCCGTTTGTTGTCGAGCAGCAACACAGGGAAAGGGCCGGCCGGCGGCGATACCCTGATCATCGAGATGCTGGACCAGCTGATCGACGCGGCGGAGTCCGGAGAACTGAAGGAGCGGACCCTGGAGCAGCGCATGGAGTCACAGCAGCAGGCCATGTTTGAGGGTGTGGATAGACAGCTGTTTGTGGAGGTGGCGTTCCGTGGCACGGTGAAGCAGGTGAAAGTGCTGCTGCCAGGCTTCTCCGGCGAGACAACGCAGTCCGTACCGTTGGATCTGATACCGGTACAGTTCGATGTGCCGGACAACCAGGGCGAGCCACGTTCCTTTGGTGTACGGGCCCGGGTGTATGACCACACCGCCAGCGACTGGGAACTGGACCAGCCGCTGGAGGCGGACCCCGCGTTGCTGGACGAACTCATTCAGGTCGAGTTCAAAGAGGGGGCGGATCAGGACTTGCCGGATCCAATAGCGGATAAGCTGTATTTCCATTTCCCGGAACAGATGAGCAACCGTCTGGTGTCCAACTTTGACCGCTTCGATCATGTCGAGGAGCTGGTTTTTCTGGATAAGAACGATGAGCCTGTTTACCGGTTCGACCCTGAGGACAGGGAGGGGCCAGTGAGGTTCACCGTCAATCGGATTGAGTATCACCCGGACCGTTTCGAACGGCCCCCGGTGCGCGTCCGTGGAAAACTGGATGTATTGCTGCTGCCAGACATCGACGTACGCTGGGTTGCCGTCGATGACTTGCCCGAAGGCTATGAAATGCATGGGAAACAAGTGCTGTTCGGTCCGGCGGCGGCGGATAATCATATCCCCGCGTTGGTGCTTGGCCGGGACTCGGAGGGAGGCTATCTGAAAAAAATCACCGAGATCCGTCATTCGTTCGATCAAGGGTGGCCTCGGCGTGCCTATCACTTCTACGATGAGCCGGCGGGCTTTCTGTTTATCGACAAAGGCCCCAGTTCCCACGCCAGCTATTCGTTCGACATCTCGCTTGAGGATTGAAACCCGCGGGAAGGCATGGGCGTGTAAGTGTGCCAGCGAAGTATGGGACGCCGGTGCCCGGTCATCGGAACCGGTCCGCCCGATAAGGCGTCATATCCACGTCCGGAGTCTCGCCGTCCAGCATCCGCGCGATCAGTTTTCCGGTGATCGGCCCGAGCGTAAAGCCCTGATGGCCATGGCCGAAAGCCAGCCAGAGTCCGGGTAAATCCGGGGCTGGTCCGATCACCGGCTTCATGTCCGGGGTGCAGGGGCGGGCGCCCATCCAGGGACGCGGATCAAGGCGCTCACCGAGAGGAAAAAGCTGACGGGCCACGGCTTCGGCGGCGGCCAGTTGTTGGTAACGAGGCCCGGCATCGTGGCGGGCCAGCTCGGCGCCGGTGGTGAGCCGGATGCCAGCGCGCATCGGCGCCAGCAGGTAACCAATCTCGGCGTCCATGATCCAGTGGCGAAGGCGGGTCTGCTCCTTCGCGCCATAGTGCATGTGGTAGCCCCGTTTAACGAACAGCGGGACCGATAGTCCTTGTCGCGACAACCATTGTGAGGACCAGGGGCCGAGTGCCAGCACCACTTGCTCGGCGGTCAATGTCTCTTCACCGGCGATCGCCTGCCAGCCGCCACGGTGACGCGACAAGGCACGCAATGGGGCCTGGACGAAGTGGCCGCCTCGTTGTCGAAAGTCAGCGGCATAGGCGGCGACCAGAGCACCGGGGTCCATGATGGTCCAAGGCTGGGTCCAGTGGATGGCGCCGGCGAGGCCGGGAGCAAGATCCGGTTCCAGCGTGGCGAGGGTGGCGCCATCGAGGACACGATGGGTGACGCCATGGTGTTCCGCGTCGCTCCGTGCCTGTTGGCACTCCCGCTCCAGGGCTTCGGTGCTGCGAAACACTTCCAGATAGCCGTCCCGGCGAATCAGTGCTTCGGCGCCAGCCGCCTCGATCATCGGCGCATGTGCCTCCAGAGCATGGCGGATCAGAGCGGCGTACTCGGGCACGATGCGAGCATAGCGCTCCGGCTCTGAGTTGCGCCAATACTGAAACAGCGGCCCGGCGGCCTGAACCATGCCGGAGGGCCGGTACCGGATATCGATCTGACGATTGGGCAGCACCCGGATCAAGGTGGTCAGGTCTCTTGGGAAACGATAGGGACGCACGGCTTCGCGCTGGATGATGCCGGCGTTGCCGAACGACGTTTCCCGGCCCGGCTGATTGCGGTCGACCAGCGTCACCTGGTGGCCGCGTTCAAGCAGGTGCCAGGCGACGGATACGCCGACCATGCCGGCTCCCAGGACCAGAATATCGCGCGACATGGTTACTTCTCCCTCTCCTCTGGCGTCCGCCCCCCTGGGTTGTTCCGTCCCGCCTTTCCCCACCGCATCGGTGTGGAAGGGGATATCAGGAGCGTGCGTTTGATCGGCGCAAAAGGCAAGATGGTTTGACTATCTCATCCGCGATATTCGTCCGGCCGGGCTATTGTAGCGGTCATGACTTTCTTTCCTGTTGCCTGTTCACACGGTATCGCTGTCGTTACCGGTGTCTTCGACAGCAAAGAGATCATTGCAGCGGTCATTGTCGGGTAGGGCGATGCCGGTCAACCGGGCCGCGCACACGCAGCGCGTCGACGACGAGCGAGAATGCCGGTGACGGCTGCCGGCGGCTGGGGTAGTAAAGGTGGTAGCCGGCGAAGGGAGGACACCAGTCCTCCAGGACCTTGAGCAGACGGCCGTTCTCCAGGTGTGGATAGAATTCCTGTTCGGGCAGAAAGGCAATGCCGAGTCCCCGGAGTGCGGCATCCACGATAGGGGGCGAGCTGTTGAAGGCCACTTGGCCGTCCACACGAACGTTCAGTGCGCGCCCCTCGCGTTCGAACTCCCAGACATAAAAGCCGCCGTGTGTCGGAAACCGCAGGTTGATGCAATGGTGATCGGTAAGATCATGCGGCGTTCGCGGTGGTGGATGATGATCAAAGTAATCCGCTGATGCCGCCGCCGCCATCCTCATCTCGGGGCCTATGGGGACCGCGATCATATCCTTGTCAATGGATTCGCCCAGCCGCACGCCGGCATCGAAACGATCCGCGACGATGTCCCGGAATCCGTAGTTCACATCAAATTCCACGGCAATGTCCGGATACTCGCGCAGCAGAGGGGTTAGCTTGGGCAACAGGACGGTGCGTAACACATCGTCCACACAAGTAATGCGTACCGTTCCCGCCGGTTTGTCGCGCAGCTCGGTAAGGGCGTCCAGTTCCGCCTCGATTTCATCGAAGCGGAACCCGAGGGTTCGCAGCAAGCGCTCGCCGGCTGCCGTGGCCGACACACTGCGTGTGGTTCGTGTCAGCAGGCGGATATCCAACTGTGTCTCGAGATTGCGGATGGTCTGGCTGAGGGCGGACTGAGTCACCCCCAGGCGTGCCGCGGCACGGGTAAAGCTGCCTTCCCGCGCTACCATGACGAACGCATACAGGTCATTCAGATTGCGCCGGGGCATGGTCCGCTCCTTAATCATTGATTAGTAAAACTTATATACTCATTAAGAATTCATTAGATAGTCAAGGCCGCGGTCTTTGCGGACAATCCAGGCCGTTGAAAGCTCGTCGAACTCTCACGATGCCATATCTATCCGAATAGTCAGGAGTGATGCGATGATGACCAAAGCGTATGGGGCCCATGCCGGGGACCGTCCTCTGGAGCCGATGGAGATTACTCGCCGTACTCCGGGAAAGCACGATGTCCAGATCGACATCGCTTATTGCGGCGTGTGCCATTCCGATATTCATCAGGCGCGCTCCGAATGGGCCGGCACGCTTTATCCCTGTGTGCCGGGGCATGAGATCGTCGGCCGGGTCGCCGCGGTGGGTAGCGGTGTTACCGGTTTCCAGGAGGGTGATCTGGTGGGCGTCGGCTGTATCGTTGACAGCTGCCAGCACTGCGGGGAGTGCGATGACGGTCTGGAAAATTACTGCGACCATATGATTGGAACCTACAATTTCCCGACGCCGGATGCACCGGGCCACACCCTGGGCGGTTATTCCCAGCATATCGTGGTTCATCAACGCTATGTCTTGCGTATTCGCCACCCTGAACCGCAGCTGGCGGCGGTGGCGCCGCTGCTGTGCGCGGGGATCACCACTTACTCACCGCTGCGCCATTGGCAGGTGGGCCGGGGAGATAAAGTGGGTGTGGTCGGTATCGGTGGCTTGGGCCATATGGGCATCAAGCTGGCGCACGCCATGGGCGCCCATGTGGTGGCGTTCACCACCTCAGAATCCAAACGGGACGCGGCTTTGGCGCTGGGTGCCGATGAAGTGGTGGTGTCACGTGACGCGGAAGAGATGGCGGCCCAGAGCAAACGCCTGGACTTCATCCTGAACACCGTGGCCGCCCCACACGATCTGGATGCCTTCATGGCGCTGCTCAAACGGGATGGCACCATGGCACTGGTCGGGGCGCCGGCTTCCGCGCACCCTTCGCCTCAGGTGATGAATCTGATCGCCAAGCGCCGAGGTATTGCCGGCTCGATGATCGGTGGTATTCCCGAGACCCAGGAGATGCTGGATTTCTGTGCCGAGCACGGCATCGTCGCGGATATTGAAATGATCCGTGCCGAAGACATCAACGGGGCCTACGAGCGAATGCTCGCTGGTGATGTGAAGTATCGCTTCGTCATCGACAACGCCTCACTGGCCCTCTGATCGACCCGGGCCGGCCGTTTGTTTCTGCTACACTGGCCGCGACAACGTCGCCTTGAAGCAGGGAGGAAGCGGTGAGTGACAACTGCACCCACATCGTGCCGGTCCATAAGGGGGACTATCCCGACGATCATGCCAAGGTGAAGGAGATCCTTTACTGGTTCCAGAAAAGAGGCATGGTGGAAAATACGCTGTCCGACTGCGCCCTGGGTGAACCGGGCTACCGGTTTCTGCCGGAGATATCACGGATCTTCGATGAAGAGCCACGGCCGGACAGTTTGGAGCACACCCTGCTGACCCATGGTCTGGAACTGCATCATGGCCGCCGCCGGGTCTTCCATCCCATGGAGGGCGCCGACCTCTACTTTGTTTGCCCGGAATGCGGGCATGACATGGGATGGGACGCGGCGGATGGCATCGCGGCCTGGTATGAGAGAAAAGACGATTCTCCGCAATGCCGGAATTGCGCGAAGACATGCCATATTACCGAATATCGGACAGACCGTGGCGGCACGGAACCGCCGTGGGCGTTCAGCAATGTGGCGATCACCCTCTGGAACGCCTTCGGGGAGGCATTCGCTCCCTGCTTCCTGGATGAAATGAGGGCGTTTTACGGAACCGACATTCTGGTTGTGGAGGTGCGCATCTAGGTTTGTGGAAGGCCCGCTGCGTTGTTCGCCCGGCCACTTCAGGCGGGCGGTCTGGTTGGGGCATTGCGAAGGATCGCCCGGTACCGCCGGCCCATTCAACAGCATGATGCGCTGGATTTCCGGCTCCAGTGCCATCTCGATACCGGCGACGCTTTCCTGCGACAACCCTTCCCATGGATTGGTGGCGTGTTTCTGAGCGACGTGCATCCGTTCAAGCATTTCGTTGTCGATCTGGTCGATCACCGCTCGAACCAACTTGGCCCGGGTTTTTTGTGTCTTATCCGAACTGGACCACGGTAGGCGTGCACTGGCTGGCGGGCTTTGATTCTGAGATCAAGGTCATCGCACGCCTTCCCCGGAGTGATTGAACAACTAGTGGGGGGCTGAGTTATCATCCCATGGGTAAACGCACGGGAACTGGCACGCGGCTGCGCCAAAGTCGAGGTGAACTATGCAAGTCAAACGCATCATGGCCAACATCGCCACATCGGATGTTGAGAAGGCCGAGGCCTTCTATGGCGACATACTTGGCCTTGAACGGCTGATGGACCACGGCTGGTTTCAGACCTATGGTTCGGATCAGACGATGAGGGTTCAGATGAGCTTTGCCTCGGAGGGCGGTTCGGGGACTCCGGTGCCTGATCTCTCCATTGAGGTTGATGATGTCGAGGCGGCGCTGGCGCGCTTCAAGGCAGCGGATATCCCGGTGGAGTACGGTCCTGTCAGCGAACCCTGGGGTGTGCGGCGGTTCTATGTCCGTGACCCTTTTGGCAAGCTGATCAACGTTCTCCAACATGAGTGACGGCGGGGCCGGCTATTCCAGTGGGGCCGGCTCCTCCAAATCCAGATCCACCTGATACGCCACGACTTTCTTGTCGCCCCGATACCAGATCTCGAACACTTCTGGCAGGCCGTTGTAGTAGGTGACGTCAACACCGGGGCCTTCGGTTCTTGGATAGTGAAGGTCCGTGACCTTGCTCAGATAGCGCTGGTCGGCGCTCTTGGCGAAAAAAAGATAGGTCTTCTCGAAGCGGTCGTTGGTGCTTTCGGGCTTAAAGTCGGCATGGTCGATAATGATCATATTATCCACAATGCGAACGCCGTCGGGCAGGCTGTTCTTCTTGTAGCCTTTCTTGGTCAGATTTGGCGTGGTCACCACGGGCACGGTGGCGGAGAGGCGCACCGGTTTTTCCGGAAAGCGATCCGGGTTGTACTCGATGCGGCTAACCATGAACCGGTAATAATCCGGGTTGTCGGCGGGTACGTCGATGGGAGCACCGTCGGCATTGAAAAAGACAATTTGCCCGGGTGCCGGGTTCTCGTAACGATCGAACATATCGAGGAAGCGATCGCTTTGTACTCGCGGGTAGTAGAGCTTTACCTTGGCGCTGTACTTCCGGTCCGCCGACACTTCATTTTGCCGGATACCGATCTCTTTGTTCATCTCCTTAGCGGTGAGATCGACCTTTTCCTTAATCGAGTAATTATAGACCGGGTGGAAAGTGGGGATGCGCTCCAGCTGATCCAGATCCACGCTCCGCGCCGGCTGACGCCTGGCCAGGTTGCGGATGGGCAAGTCGAGCTTCCGCTTAAAAGGGGCTTGCTTCGCGTCCCTGCCAGGCAGGATGATTCGGGCGGTTTTCACGGAACCGCTGAAGAAGAAATGCTTGTGGAATCTGCCCCCATGCTTGTCATTCAATTCGCTCTGCATGTCATCGAAACGCTGATCTATCTGAGCCTCCGTCAACGTGCCGTCAAGGGCCTGATCTATCAGATCATCGACGATAAGGTCGGAAACTTCATAGAGTTCAGGGCGTCCGGCGCGAGTACCGGTGCGAGAGAGGTGGCGCCCGGTTTTGTCGAGCGCCTCGCCGATCATGTCCTTGCTGTCCAACGTCAGGGGGGCTCCGTCGGCGGAGGACACTTCAACAGCGTAAGAGAAGTCATTGGCTTCCACCAGGGTCACCGTATATCCGTCTTTGGATTGGGACTGATCGATGTTTGACGGGTTGAAATCAAACTGGACGAGTTTTTGGGGAAGCCGAGCCGAGAACTCTCCGACCAATGCCACGGGAGCCGGATCGTCGGGACCAAGGGACTTTCGGTAGCAAAACGTGTTCCGGGCGCCGCTGTATTCTATTTCGGCATTGCGTGAAATGCCCGAAACATGGCTCGGTAACGCCGTGGTCTCGCCATTTTCCAGACGGATGGCGCTCCAGGTCAACTGGTGCTGGAAAGGGTAAGTGAACGGTTGACGTGGCCAAATACAGCTTCTGTCCCGGTAGGTGGTGCCGGCGATCTGGTTGGCCAGGAACACTTCCGTCAATTCATCAATGCTGGAATAGTCGTCCAGACGGGCGAGTTTGGCGCGCGTATAGGCGGTATTTCGTGGCGGTATCTGGAAGTCCAGTTCCATCCCATCGGTAAACATGGCGTCGTATACCAGATTGGCGAGGGACTTCTGGACGGCCTTGTCCTTAACGGGTTCCAATCGGGTGAGCCTGGCGTCCTTTTTTTCCAGCATCGCATCCGTCAGCGCCTGAACGTCCGGGGGCTCGTCACTGGGGATCAGCAGGAAAGTGAAAATGGCGGCTACTGTTGAAATGGAAAGGACGATGAGGGCTTTTTTCATAATGGGATCGGGACTCCTGTCAAACTGGCTCCTGTGTACTTGTCTGTCCCCCCTGGTCGATGCCCGTGAACCACGGAAGGTGGAGGAACGGGAAGCGCATGGCGCGGCATTGTCGCATAAACGGGAGGCGGACGCAGGCCAGCTGAAGTGAAGTCTGGTCAGGCGGGGGAGAGTACGCCGCCGCAAGCGCGCGGCCATCGGCGGCGGGTTTTCGGTGGCAGGCCTTAACCTCGGGCAAACACTTCCTTGCCCATTAGTACATCCAACCGGTGGACATGGGCGGGGTAGGCGAGTATCGCATTCATCCGCTCGACATCCCGAAAGATATCGCCGCCGCCCCCTTCCACGTGAGCCCGCCGACCGGCCAGATTCGGAAACACCTCGAAGATACCGAAAGTGGTTTTCGAATATCGTACCGCGTACCAGGGGCCGGTGGCGGGCTCCTCCCGCACACAGTCGAGAATATCCTCAAGCATGCGGATAACCAGATCTTCCTTGCCGGGTAGGGCCTCGATGTGAATATAGAAGGCCTTCGGCCCTTCCTCGCCATCCTGCCCGGAAACACGTACACCACGATGAGGGTACTCACGATACGATTGCGCGGTTTCGGGGGTGGGTCCCGGTGCGGCAGTGGTTGTCGCCGGGGCTGATCTTGTTTCGTCTGTCATCATTCACCTCCATTGCGGAGGCTTCACGATAGAACGGTGCGGTTCCCCGATGATGCCTGAATCTCCCGCTCTTTTGCCTGATTGTCCATTTCGCTTTACGTGGTCGAAGCCGGTAGGCAAGAATAAATCATGTTTGATGCTCTGCGTGACGCGGTCCTGAGTTATACCCAAAAGTACGCCGCTACGGATGGTGTCGCCGCCACTCCGGTGCCTGGCTTGTTCCTGGTGCGTGATACCTCGCCAGGTGAACTGGAACACGCTATCGCCAGCCCGCTGGTGTGTTTGGTGCTGCAAGGGCGTAAACGGGTCACCATCGGCGACAGGGATTTCACCTTTGCCGCTGGCGACTCGATGATCGTTACCGCCAATGTGCCAACCGTGAGCCGGATTAGCGAAGCGGCCATCACCGCCCCGTATCTGGCGATCGCCCTGGATCTGGACCCGGCGGTGATTACCGATCTGGATGTGGCCATGAGCACGGAAAGTTCGTCCCAGGAGCTTGTGGGTATGAACGTCGACGAAGAATTCGGGAATGCGCTGTTCCGACTGATACGGCTATTGGAGCGGCCACGGTCGCTGGCCGTTCTGCACAAGCCACTGATCAGAGAGATACATTACTGGTTGCTGCTTGGTGGCCAGGGGCGGGCGATCCGCCGCCTGGGTCTGCCGGACAGCCAGGTGCGGCGCATTGCCCGTGCCGTGGCCATACTGCGGCGGGAGTATACGCGGCCATTGCCGGTTGAACGCCTGGCGGCGGCGGCGGGCATGAGCCGGTCTGCTTTCCATAAGCATTTTCGCACGGTCACCTCGCTGTCACCGTTGCAGTTCCAGAAGCAGCTGCGACTGATCGAAGCCCGGCGATTGATGTTATCGAAGGGAAAGACCTCAAGCCGGGTGGCTTTCGAGGTCGGCTACGCCAGTGTGTCTCAATTTACCCGGGAGTACGCGCGCATGTACGGGCGTCCGCCGGTCCGGGACCGTAACACCTCGGTAACTTAGGCTGATATACACCGGTGTTCATCCCATCGGCACGGCGTTTGTGGCGGCAACGGGATCCGATTAGGATGAAAACCCAAGCCTTCCACGGCCACGCTCAGAGTGCAGTATGGATACTCACACTCATACACCGAGAATCCTGGCGTCTCCGGGCACGAGTCCAGTCTTGGGCCGGGTGTATTGGGCGCCCGTCAAGTCGCTGTGGTATCTGGCGCATGTGTCGATAGCGATTGTCGCCGGTTATCTGACGTTTTCGCTGTCGTCTTTCCTTGTCTTTATCGGTTCCACGGCGATCACCTTGTGCCTTGGGCATTCCTTGGGGATGCACCGCCGGCTGATCCATAACGCCTATGAATGTCCGCTCTGGTTGGAATACATCTTCGTGCATTTAGGCATACTGGTTGGCATGGCCGGCCCGCTGGGGATGATGCATCAGCATGATCTGCGTGATTGGGCGCAACGACAGACGGACTGCCACCCTTATCTACGGCATGGACAAGGGTTCTGGAAAGATGGCTGGTGGCAACTCCATTGCGATCTGGTGCTGGAACAGCCGCCGGAGTTCCGGGCGGAGCCGCGCGTTGCTGGTGACAGGGTCCTCATCTTCATGGAACGCACCTGGATGTGGCAGCAGTTTCCCTGGGCGGTATTGCTGTTCTGGCTGGGGGGATTGCCCTGGGTGGTTTGGGGGATCTCCGCGCGGATCGCCGTTTCGGTGACCGGGCATTGGCTGGTTGGGTATTTCGCTCATAACCGTGGAGAGCGGGACTGGCACGTCGAGGGGGCGGCGGTTCAGGGATTCAACATTCCCGCCGCGGCTTATCTGACCATGGGCGAGAGCTGGCACAACAATCATCATGCTTATCCCGGCTCGGCATTGCTGGGTTTGCACGAGAATCAACCGGATCCGGGGTGGTGGGTGTTGACGCGCCTGCATGATCTCGGGCTGGTGTGGTCGATCCGGTTGCCGGAGAACCTGCCTCAACGGTCGGAGCTCAAGGCGTTGCCGGGGGCTGAGGGCAAGGAAACATCCCACCGGACATTCAGGGGGGGCGTTGGTCGCCCTGATGCCTGAGAGGCCGGGTGCGTTGAAACGGCGTGGCGCGCGCCGGGCAGGAGTGGCAGTAATGAAAGTAGTGGTCAATATCGATGTGCCGGAACTCGGTCGGGCGATCGAGTTTTACTGCGCGGCTCTGGGACTCAGGCACAGCCGTACCCTGGATAACGACGTGGCGGAACTGACCGGGGCATCCTCGGTGATCTATCTTTTGCAAAAGCCTTCCGACTCAAAGGCGGCGGGCACGCTGCTGGAGCCGCGCCGTTACGCCAGACACTGGACGCCGGTGCACCTTGATTTCGTGGTTGATGATATTGAGAAGGCCGCTGACCGCGCTCTTCGGGCGGGAGCCGTTCGTGAAAGCGAGTGTATTGAATGGAAGGCATCCAAGTGCATTACGTTCTCGGACCCCTTCGGACACGGGTTCTGTCTCATTGAATTCGCCGGAGAGACATACAGCGATACCGCCGCTCCGGACTAGGTTGAGTCGGCCTCGCCGCCGTCGGCGCCCCGGCGTTGGGCCAGCTGGTTGCGGGCGAAGGACAACACTTCCCTGAGTACCGGTTCCGGGGCCTCCTTGGCGATGGCAACCAGAGCCTCGCGCATCTGATTTTCCGTTTCCACCGAAGGAAACAGAAAGAACTCCTGTAACTCCACGCCCAGCACCTCGGCCATCGTCACCAGAGTGTCGAGGGAAGGAAAGTATTTGCCGGTTTCCAGCCGCGAGATATGGCGGCCATCCACGCCAACCCCTTCCGCGAGATCATTCTGGGTCAGATGCCGGGCTCGGCGTAGCGTGCTGATGCGCTGGCCGATGAGTTGTTTGGGGTTCTTCATGGTTGCTCCTCTCCTGCCGGGCAGTTCAGCAGATAGCGGAGCCTTCAAGAACGACGTTTTATGGTGTTTATTGTAATTTTTATGATGTTGAATGTCCTGTTTATCCATGTAGAATGTAGATAAATGCAAAAATATAGGCATATAGCGCCTGTTTGGGGCGATTTTTGAAGGCTGTTCCGGTGCGCCGGTTACCCGCCCTCGGCTGGCGCTTGGTGGACCTGCCGGTCACAGCGACCGGGACACGGGGGATGGGGCATGTTGAAATGGAAATGACCGTGAGTAATGGTGGGATGGCATTGGCGGCGTTCTTGATCGGCGTCGTGTTGGTGGTATCGGGCTATATTCTGCTCTGGAGCATGGAATGGCTGGAGGACCTCTACCTGATACGTCGGGAAAGCCGCTCTCAAACGCCATCGGCGGGAAGGGACGACGCACCAACTGTCCCGCCGGGAGACAACGCCGTGGTTAAGGCTGGGAGCGAAGTCGCGGGTAAAGCGGAAAGCAAGGTCACCGATGGATGACATGAATCAGAGAGTCTTTCATGGGCTGTGGAAACGGACACTAGCAGCTTCCTCCATGTGGAACCGAGAGGCTGGTTTTATTTTCATGACCCAATTGGAACGGTGACGTTATGGGCCTTTGGTGGCGTCCAGGCAAGGTGGTACTCCGGGAAAGCCGTGATCAGAGCGGCTACCGCTATCTTGCCGCTGAATTTCAGGACAACGGTGATCTGGTCTTCGTGGGACAGGATCTGGGAGCCGGGGTGAATGAGGCCTTCGGTTGCCTGGAATACGAATGGCTGTGGACCATAAAAGCCGCCGATGTGCCCAAGCTGAGGGTGGCGCTGCAAAGCCGGCGCCCGGTTCTGGCGGCGCTCAAGCGGCGTTTCAGTGGCGAGGAGGCGATGCGTCTGTACGCGTTTCTCAGTGCCAGTGGTGTGCCGTTTGAAACCTATAGCCGGATCGGCGACTGAGGCCCAGGCCGCGCTGGTATCGCGATCCTCTTTCAATAATCCTTGGACTGGAACGCGCTGGCGGCTCGATAACCGCCGGGGGAATGGCCGGTGGCGCGTTTGAAGGCGCGGCTGAAAGCGGCTTGGGAACCGTATCCGAGTCGCCGCGCGACATCCTCCACCGGCAGACGTTCACGAGCCAGCCATTGGCTGGCCAGGCGCATACGCAGCTCGGTAACGTAGCGCAGCGGTGTAATGCCGGTCACCGCCAGGAACCGTTCGGCGAATACCGATCGGGACACCCCCATCTCCCGTGCCATGGATTCCACCGTCCAGTGCCGTCCGGGTTCCCGATGCAGGGCGGCGATAACGCCGCCCAGGCGCGGGTCGCGCAATGCTTCCACCCAGCCATTGGCATCGCCGCAGCCGCATTCCACCCAACTTCGTATGATGGCGGCGGCGACCACCTCCGCCAGCCGCGTGAGGATGCCGGCGAAGCCCGCTCGCTGCCCGCAGACTTCCTGCTCCATGGCTTCAAGGATGGGGAGCAGCTCCGGTTGCCGGCCCTCTTGGGGATCGACCCGCATGACCGCCGGCATCAGCGACACCAGCGGATGCAGGGAGCCCAGATCCAGTTCCATGCAGCCGCTGAAAATCAAAGTGTCCTGGCTACGGCAGGTGTCCGGGTCGCAGGACCGGACATCATCGACCGCGTCGCACAAGGCGGCGGTTTCGAAGTCGGTGATGTGACGGCACGGCAGCGCCGGTTCGGAAAGCAGGGCGTGGGGGCCGTCGCGGGGCATCAGTACGGCGGCACCCTGGTTCAGTTCACTCAAATCGCCTTCTTCGCCGCGCAAATAAGCCCGCCCCCGGGCCACGAAGTGGAAGTGAGCCCGTGGCGTGTCCCCCTCGCCCAAACGCACGCCGAAAGGCGGCGTCAGCCTCAGACGGTGGTAGCGCAGGCCTCGCAGCCGCATTCCCGCCAGCAATTCACTGATCAGATCAGCGCGGGCAGGGTGGGGCGGGTCAGGTTGAGATTCGGACGATTGATCAAACATAAGCGACTATATGGCATGGATCGTCTGATCTGTCCACTCTATTCTGGCGCCCTTCGTGATGCTATCCAACAGAGAAGGGAGACCCATGAGCAAGTCTGATACCGCGCGGGAGAACACGAGTGCCCCGGTGACCGCCGCCTGGGGCGCGGTGATTTCCCTGACCCTGGGCGTGTTCGGGCTGGTCACCGCCGAGTTCCTGCCCGCCAGTCTGCTGACGCCGATGGCCGCGGACCTCTCGGTCAGCGAGGCTCTGGCCGGCCAGGCGGTATCCATCACCGCGGTGTTGGCGATGGTGACTGGCCTGTTTATCGCTTCGGTGACCCGGCGAATCGATCGGCGCCATGTGTTGATCGGTTTTTCCGTGCTGCTGGTGGTGTCGAATCTGCTGGTGGCCTATGCGCCCAATCTGGTTGTGCTGCTAGTGGGGCGGGTGTTTCTCGGTATCGGCATCGGCGGCTTCTGGGCCATGTCCGCGGCCACGGTAATGCGCCTGGTGCCGGAAGCGCTGGTACCACGGGCGCTGTCGCTGTTATTCAGTGGCGTGTCGGCGGCCACCGTGTTCGCCGCGCCGCTGGGCAGCTACCTCGGTGATCTGATCGGCTGGCGGAATGTGTTTTTGCTGGCCACCTTGCTGGGAATCCTGGCGCTGGTGGTGCAGCTTGCCACGCTGCCACGCATGGCACCCAATGGTCACACCCGTCTGCGTACCATGTTCGAGGTAATGATGCGGCCACGCATGGGCTTCGGCATGCTCGCTTCCTTGTTGGTGTTCACCGGCCACTTTGCTTTGTTCACCTATGTTCGCCCCTTCCTGGAAAATGTTACCGGGGTGGCGGTGTCCGGCATTTCCGCTATCTTGCTCGGTTTTGGCGTGGCCAATTTCATCGGCACTTTCCTGGGCGGCGCGCTGGTGGAACGTAACATGCGCCTGACGTTGGCGGTGATGCCGCTGGTGATGGGCGTGGCCGGCCTGAGTCTGGCCATGCTCACCGGTACGCCCGTCAGCGACGCTATTCTGGTGGCGTTATGGGGCATGGCTTTTGGCGCCGTCCCGGTGGCCTGGTCCACCTGGATCACTCGTACCGTGCCTGATGAGGCGGAAAGCGGCGGTGGGCTGATGGTGGTGGCGATTCAGTTCGCCATCGCGTTGGGGGCCGCCGCCGGCGGAGCGGTGTTCAGCATCAGTGGCGCCAGCGGTGTGTTCGCCATAAGCGGTTTGGTATTGGTGTTTGCCGGGTTGCTGGTATCCGTGGGGCTGAGGACCGAACCGTTGCCGGCGAAAGCCTGATTCTGGAGCCCTTATGCGGGCCGTTCGGTGATCGGGTTGCTGGAACACCAGACATAAAAATTGCAGAGAACCTGGTCACGGACCAGGTGGGGAACATCGTCGACTCGGAACCATTTGCCGTGCGGGGCACTCCAGTGGAAAGGGGGTTCCGGCCACTATCGTGTAGGCAGACACCAGTGAAGCCGGTTTCTCCCCCTATTTCATACCAAGGCGTGGACACCAGGCGCCGCGTCGGAGGAAGGCGGATGGATCAGGCGGCCAAGAAGAGGCTCAAAGCTGAGTTCAAAGCAAAACGGCGCGCGGCGTTATGCGCTTCCTTGCCAATGCCATTGGCGCGATTGAAAGCGCTGTTCTCCTTTCTTGATCGTTTGGATGCCCCGCCTTGCGACCATTCCCTGACCCAGACGCGGGTGTTCCTGCATCAACAGGGCCTGGCGCCGGAGCTTGTGGTGCCCTGGTTGAATGAACACGGTGGCTACTGTGATTGTGAGGTGCTGGCCAATGTCCACGATGAGGTGGGCGACCTGATCGGCTGGTATGTGGACGAGGAGAGGTGAGGAAGGGCATGCCTGGAAAATGTGCTTTTCACTCGGGATCGATGGCGCTACCACACTGACGTTGTCCGATCGAGTGAACCTCTCTATCTCCCCGGCTGGCGGTTCGCCTGAATCAAAGGCGATCATGTTAGACTTTCGCTATCCTCAATATGTCAGCCGGAAATTCCTGTTCTGATGAACTCCTCTGCTTCCCAACGTGAAACCCGTTATTTGCAAGGCCCCGCCGGGCGTCTTCGTCTGACCCTCGATCATCCCGCGAAGCCGCCTTGTGGCGTGGTGCTGGTGGGCCATCCGCAGCCGTTGCTGGGCGGCTCGCCCCGGCATCCGGTGCCGCATGCCCTGGCACGGGCCTTGCGCGATGCCGGCTGGCTGGTGGTGAGGCCGAGTTTTCGCGGTGTCGACGACTCCGAAGGGGAGCATGGTGCCGGCGACGGCGAAGAGCAGGACACCCTGTTGATGATCGCGACCCTGCGCGAGGACTATCCGCGGCTCCCCCTGGCACTGGTGGGGTTTTCCTTCGGCGCTTACGTATTTGCCCGTGCCGCCCGTGCCCTGGAAACGGAACGCCCGGTGGATGCTCTGGTATTGATGGGGCTTCCGGTGGGGCAGGTCCCGGACGGCCGCTATTATCCGCCGCAGCCCATTCCCGGCTCGGCACTGTTGCTGCACGGCGAAAACGACGAACGGGCACCATTGACGGACCTGCTGCAATGGGCTCGCCCACGGCAGCGACCGGTGGTGGTGTTCGCCGGTACTGACCATTTCTTCAAGGGCTGTCTGCCCCGCGCCGCCGCGATGGTAGTCGGGCACCTTGGCGCGATTGCCGCCCGCTGATCCCGCCGATCCATCAAGGAACGTAAAAAGTAGCCGAAACCGCATACGGGTACACTCAGGATGGCCGCGGTCACGAGCATACTGGCGAGCCCGCCTGCCCGGACCGGTGGGTTGCGCCTCATACGCCATTCTTGTGATGGTGGTGGTGAGGTCGAACCGGCGATGAGCAACCGGAAGAAGAGGTAAAACCGGATTATGATCGACGAGTCAGTGAGAGAAGAAATCATGCGCCGCATTCGCGACGCGGAGCAGGAACATGGGGTCCGTGTGCTGTACGCGGTGGAATCCGGCAGCCGGGCCTGGGGGTTTGCCTCCCCCAACAGCGATTACGATGTGCGCTTTATTTATGTGCACCCTCACGACTGGTATCTCAGCGTGGACCTGGAAGACAAGCGTGATGTCATCGAATACGAGATCGTCGACGACATCGACATCAACGGTTGGGATTTACGCAAGGCACTGAAGCTGTTCTGGAAGTCCAATCCCTCCTTTGTTGAGTGGATGCAGTCCCCCATTGTTTATGTGGATGATCATGCCTTTTCCGAAGGCGTCCGCTCGCTGATGCCGGGCATATACTCGGTGACCAAAGGCGTGCACCACTATCACGGCATGGCCAAGACCAACTACAAAGGGTATCTGAAAGCCCAGTTGGTGCCGTTGAAAAAGTACTTTTACGTACTCAGGCCGCTCCTGGCGATCCGCTGGCTTGAAACCCATGGAGAACCCGCGCCCATCGAGTTCGAGCGCCTGCGTGAAACCCTTGCGGATGCCCCGGGGGTAAACGATGAAATCAGCAAGTTACTGGAACGCAAGAAGCGCAGTCAGGAAAAGGAATTCGTGCCGGCGATTCCGACCTTGAACCGGTTTATCGAAAAAGAATTGTCACGTTTGGCCAGTTATCAGGAAGACCCCGCCGAGCGCACCGAGGATCTGACCGCCTTGAGCCAGTTCTTTCGTTCGTTTCTGAAGTAGAGAACCAGCATTATTGCATCGTCAATTGCGGCAATTCTGTTAATGTGAAACCCCCGTTGAACTGAAAGCGCGGAAGGTGGAAGCTTCCGCGAGGAGTAAAGTAATGACGATTCTGGTGGTCGGCGCCAACGGGCAGATTGGACGACAGTTCTGCCAATTGGCGAAAGACGCGGCGGTCCCGTTCCAGGCGATGGTGCGGAGCACGGAACAACAAGCCTGGTTCCGGGACCGGGGCATGGACACGGTGCTGGCGGATCTGGAAGGGGCTCTTGATCATGCTTTCGATGGCTGCGACCAAGTGTTGTTCACCGCCGGTTCTGGTCCGCATACCGGGCCGGACAAGACACTGTTGATTGATCTGCACGGCGCCATGCGGGTGGCGGATCTGGCCAAAAGCGAGGGGCTGTCCCGCTATGTCATGGTGAGCGCCCTGCGTGCCGACGATCCGTTGCGGGCACCGGAGAAATTGCGTCCTTACATGGCGGCGAAAAAGGCGGCGGACGATTACCTCAAGAACCGGGGCGTACCCTACATTATTCTCAAGCCGGGACGCCTCACTGATGACGCGGCCACCGGCAGGGTGGCGACCAGCGTGGAGGAGTCGGGTGACAACAGTGTTTCCCGCGCCAACGTGGCCGCTACCTTGCTGTATCTGTTACGGACCCCTTCCCTGGTGAACCGGGAATTCGGACTGTTGGACGGGACCAGGACGCCGGAGGAGGCTCTGGTGTAAAAGACGCGACCGGAGACTGAAACGTGGTACCACTGCAGGATCTGATTATTTTCGCTGGCGCGGCGTTGCTGATGGTGGTGACACCGGGCCCCAACATGATCTATTTGGTCTCCCGCTCGATTTGTCAGGGGCGGCGGGCCGGCGTGATTTCCCTGTTGGGGGTGATCGCCGGCTTTCTGGTGCATATGTTGGCGGCGGCGCTGGGGCTGACCGCCTTGTTTCTGGCGGTGCCGTTGGCTTATGAGCTGTTGAAGTGGGCCGGCGCCGCTTATTTACTGTGGCTGGCCTGGCAGGCGGTGAGGCCCGGTGCCCGCTCGCCGTTTGAGCCTCGTGATCTGCCGGCGGATTCCGATGGCAGGCTGTTCCTCATGGGGTTTCTGACTAATGTGCTGAACCCGAAGATAGCGGTCTTTTATTTGTCCATTTTCCCCCAGTTCATAGCCGTGGCGCACGGCTCGGTGTTTCTGCAAAGTATCGCGCTGGGGCTGACGCAGATTCTGGTCAGTTTTTCCGTCAACCTTGCCATCGCGCTGTCCGCCGCCGGTATTTCCGGCTGGTTTGCCCGCAACCCGCCGTGGCTGGCGCTGCAACGCTATCTGATGGGCGGTGTGCTGGCGGGTCTGGCGATCCGACTGTCACTGGAAGAACGTAAATAACGGGAAGGGCAAAGAGGACGCCATGATTCTGTACGATGACCCGATATCCGGCAACGGTTACAAGATTCGTCTGCTGTTGGCGTTACTGGGGATTCCCTACCAATACGTGCCCGTGGACATCCTGCGCGGCGAATCCCGTACCGTGGAGTTCCTGGCGAAAAACCCCAACGGACGCATTCCGGTGTTGCAGTTGGATGATGGTACTTTCCTGCCGGAGTCCAACGCGGTGTTGTTTTATCTTTCGCAGGGCACGGCCTATTGGCCTGGGGACAAAGTGGAGCAGGCGCAAGTGATGCAATGGCTGTTCTTCGAGCAGTACAGCCATGAACCGAACATCGCCACCGCCCGCTTCTGGCTGGCGATCAAGGGGTTTGACGACACGCCGTTCAATCGCGAGCTGCTGGAACAGAGACACAAAGCGGGTAATGAGGCGTTGGCGGTGATGGACCAGCATTTGAGCACTCGCACGTTCATGGTTGGCGAACGCTACTCGATCGCCGACATCGCCCTCTATGCCTACACGCACGAGGCCCACGAGGGCGGCTTCGATCTGTTCCTGTATCCGCATGTACAGGCCTGGCTGGATCGGGTAAGCGGGCAACCGGGGCACGTGACCACCGAGTGGATCCCAAGCGCGTAGGATAGGGCGAAGCGCACGGTATTCGCTGGCAAGCCAGCTTCCCACAACGGCTCCGTAACGCCCACTGTGGAAAGCTGCCTTGGCAGCGATAGCGATCGGCATGTAAGCGTGCCAGTGCGTTGCGTGTAGATGGACGGTTGCACAACCGCTGATGGTGGATAATGTGGGCGTAAACCTCAGGCTTCGGGTAGAACCCGGATGTCTTCCACCCGCTCTGGATAGAACGCCAGATATTCCTTGATTCGCGCTACCGCCGGGAAAGGCTTCGGATAACTCCATACGGCGTTCTCACCGTGCTCTCCGGGCAGGCTGAAGTAACTCGCTTCGCCTTTGTACGGGCAGTAGGTTTTCAGTGGCGTCGGCGTCAGTAATGACAGGTCGGTATCGGCGCGGGGAATATAGTATACGTCAGGCAGATCGGCTTCGCTCACTGTCAGCGTCGCGCGGCTGTCGGCGACGATGGCGCCATCGGCGATCACCACCACTCGCCCCGGTGTGGGGTGGATGTGAATCGGATGATCGGGACCGGGTTGTTTGATCGGGCGGTCGCTCATGAGGATGACTCCCGCGGATGAAGGGTCAGTGGGTGGTTTCGCCGGCCCCGCCGCGAGCACTCTCGCTGACGGGTTCGCGTGACAGAATGCCTTCCGCGTCCAGGGAGGCGATGGCCACCCGGGTGTCGGAGGGGATGTCACCGCTCAACTGCAGGGCCAGGTAGCGCATGGCGCACACCCGCAGAAAGGACGTGAAATTTCCCAGATCATGGCCAGCGTCGATGGACTCATGATAGAGCCGGGTGATCATCTGTGGCAGGTTCATGCCGTCCCGCTCGGCCACTTCCTCAAGCACACGCCAGAACGCGTTCTCAATGCGCACGCTGGTGACCATGCCGTCGATGCGGAGGGAGTGGGTACGGCTGACCCAGAGTTGCGGGTCGGCGTTGATGAACAGCTTGCACATGTGAGGTCCCTCGGGCGCCCCCGAACCCGCTGTATGGGTGGGGACGCCCGCACCGGCCCGACTATTGATCGAGCAGCTTGAAGAACTGCGCCAGCCAGGCCGGGTGGGCCGGCCAGGCCGGTGCTGTCACCAGATTACCATCGGTCACCGCGTCGTCAACGTCGATGCCGGCATAGGTCCCCCCGGCCAACTCCACCTCGGGCTGACAAGCCGGGTAGGCGGAGCAGGTGCGGCCTTCCAGCACCCCGGCGGCGGCGAGTAATTGCGCGCCATGGCAGATGGCCGCCACCGGTTTTTTGGTGTCAAAAAAGTGCCGTACCAGATTTTGCACTTCGGCGTTCAGGCGCAGGTATTCCGGCGCCCGGCCACCGGGCACCACCAGGGCGTCGTAGCGGGTGGGATCGATGCCGTCGAAGTCGGCGTTCAGGGCAAAGCGATGCCCCGGCTTTTCTGTGTAAGTCTGGTCCCCTTCGAAATCGTGGATGGCGGTCGCCACGGTGTCGCCGGCCTTCTTGTCCGGGCACACCGCATGGACGGTATGTCCGACGGCCCGCAGCGCCTGGAACGGCACCATGGTTTCGTAGTCCTCGGTGAAATCACCGGTAATCATCAGAATGGTCTTGGCGCCCATGTCGGCCTCCCGCTGTTGTTGGTATGGACTCGGGAAACGTTAGCAGGGGGCGGTGACATAGAGGTATTACACCGATACTACGTATGATCAGGGCTGTTCAAGAAGCTGTTGCAGTTGGCGGTGAAAGCGCGGGGCGCTGTATTCGAAGGTGCCGAAGGTCAGCGCCTCATTGGCGCCGCTGGCGAGCCCGCTCTGGATCGACTCGGCCAGGTCGTAGTCCTCCGCCAGGGTGCGGCGGTACAGATCCACGTTGGCCTGCCAGTAGTTCCGTGCCTTGTCACTGTCCGGCGCTTGCGGCAGAAGCGTGGTCTCATGAACCCGGGTCAGGCCGGGAGCGAGAGGTTCGAGAGTGCTGAACTGGGTATGGTCCGGTTGCACCAGGAAGGTGGTATTGGGAAAGAAATAGTAGATGATGTTGCCATGGTCCCGTGGTTGGAACCGGTCGCGGGATGGTGGCGAGGCTGGATCGAAATTGGCTTTGAGCAGGAACAGGCGACGATTCAGATCGAACTCGTCGATGATCTGAAGATTGTCGGTAAACATGTGGGCGATGGTATTGCGATGGGCGATTTTGAAGTGATAGGCCTCGAAGGAGCCGTCCACCAGCAATTTCCAGTTTGCTTTCACCAGGTAGGAACGGGAGGCAAAGCCCTGGGGATTTGTCAGGTCCAGGGCTTCCAGTTCCGTCATTAAGGGATCGAGGTACGGATCGATATCCTGGTCGGCGCGGTCCGGATCCAGAATCAACCAGATCATGCCGGCGCGCTCACTTACCGCCAACTGGCGCAACCCTGAGCGTGACCGGTCCAGGCAAGGAAAGCCGAAGTCCTGTGGCAGTCCTTTGAGGCCGCCGTCCGGTTTATAAGTCCAGGCGTGATAAGGGCAAACGAAAGCCCGCGCACCCTGACCGCGCCCGGCGGGCGCCACGCGCGCGCCACGATGGCGGCAAACGTTTAGGAAGGCCCGCACCGTACCGTCGGGTTGGCGCACCAGCAACAACGGGGTGTCATGGCAATCCAGGGACAACCAGTCACCGGCCGCCGCCAGCTCGGATGCGGGCGCCACCGGAATCGGGCGGCGCAGCAACAGGTTCCTCTCCTGTTCGAAATGGTGCTCGGAAAGATAGCGCGAAACCGGGACCGAACTGGCCTGTTCATCGCCTTCGGGACGCTCTCCGGTCAGGGCGGTGAGCGCGCGGTCATACAGGTCGCACCGGGTACTTTGTTTCATGATTATTCTTGTGGTGAATTTTCTGGTAACAATATGACTGAGAATGCCGTAGCCCCCTCGCGGAGTCAATCATTCCCATGAACCCGGTCACAGCCCTGCCTTGAGTACCCGGTGATACTTGAAACGGGCCGGCAAATTGTTGGGGAGCCGCCCCGTTACCTGTGAACAGACTCCAAGGAAATCCATACACAGCGATCCATACTCAAAAAGGAGTACTTCGATATGGATATTGAAGAAGCCCGTCGGGTTGTCTCGGCCCTGGCCAATGGCGTACATCCTGTAACCGGTGAAGTTCTGCCGGAAGAGCACTTGTACAACGAACCTGCCGTTATTCGTTCTCTGTTTACGCTACTGAAAGCCGTGCGGATGCCCAAGCGGGCGCCGCTGAGTCTGGAAGAGCGGCAAAAGGAGAACGTTAAACTCGGCCGCCCCAGAAATGCCGGGCTGCCGTGGACGGAGACGTTGCGGGAGGAGCTGGCGAAGCAGTTTCGTGGCGGCGCCGGCATCACGGATCTGACCGGCCGGTTCGAGCGCACCCGCGGGGCGATCTTGTCCGAGTTGCTTCGCCAGGGACTGATTGAACCGGATCAAAGGCAAGCGGAGATGGAGCCCCGCTAGCGCTCCGGAGGTGTCTGCCCTCGCGTTTGGGTATACAGTGCGAAAATCGCATTGGGCACGGCCGTTCGTCTATTCCGGAGAATAACGAATGTCCGCGGCAAAACCGGGAGAGCAGAGATGCAATACACGCGACTGGGCCGTACTGGCCTGAAGGTTTCCCGCCTGTGTCTGGGGTGCATGACCTACGGTATTCCTGATCGTGGCAAGCACGCCTGGACCCTTGACGAAGAGCGCAGCCGGCCTTTGATCCGCCAGGCGTTGGAGGCGGGCATCAATTTCCTCGATACCGCCAACGCCTATTCCGATGGCACTTCGGAGGAAATCGTCGGGCGCGCCATTGGTGATTTCGCCCGCCGTGACGAGATCGTACTGGCCACCAAGGTATTCATGCCGATGTCCGGCGATGCCAATGGCGGCGGCCTGTCCCGTAAGGCGATCATGCGGCAAATCGATAATAGCCTGAGACGATTGGGCACCGACTATGTGGATCTCTACCAGATCCATCGCTGGGATTACCACACTCCCATCGAGGAAACCCTGGAAGCGCTGCACGATGTGGTGAAGGCCGGCAAAGCCCGTTATATCGGCGCGTCGTCCATGTACGTCTGGCAATTCGCCAAGGCGGTGTTCACCTCCCGTCAGAACGGTTGGACTGAGTTCGTCAGCATGCAGAACCATTTAAACCTTCTGTACCGGGAGGAAGAACGGGAGATGTTGCCGTTCTGCGCCGACCAGGGCATCGGCGTACTGCCGTGGAGCCCGCTGGCACGAGGGCGTCTGGCGCGGGAGCCGGATCAGGACAGCGATCGGCAGCGTACCGATGAGTTTGGCAAGGGACTGTATGTGCAAATGGCGGAAGCGGACCGGCGAGTGATCGAGGCGGTGGGCCGGGTGGCCACCGCCCGCGGCGTACCGCGTGCGCAGGTGGCGCTGGCCTGGCTGTTGCATCAGTCTCCGGTGACCGCGCCGATTGTCGGTGCCAGTAAGCCGGTGCAATTGGAAGATGCTGTCAGTGCCTTGTCCCTGGAACTGTCCGGGGACGAGATAGCCGCCTTGGAACAGGCGTACATTCCCCATGATGTGGTGGGATTCAGCTGAGCCTGATGGGCAAAACGCCGCTATAATCGCGGCGCCGATGACGTCATGGAGACAGGGAGGTACGGGCATGCATATCGTATTGGGTTTGTTGGGGACGTTGGTCACGATTCTGTGGCTGCTTTATCGCCTGGCGGAGATGGGCATCGATCTGGGCGGACTGAATCCCTGGGCCTGGCGCCGTCGCCGCCAATGGCGCAGCCGCAGCCAGGGTAACCCGATCTATGCTTTGGAAAGCCCCATGGAGTTGACGGCGCTATTAATGACCGCCGCCGCCAAATTGGATGGCGATATGAGCGGTGATGAAAAGCGGGCCCTGTTGACGTTGTTCCGGGAGACCTTCCACCTGCCCGAGGCCGAGGCCTCGGATCTGTTGGCCGCTTGCGTGCATTTGTTTGGTAAGGGCGAGGAAATCCGGGATAACCTGGCGGCGGTGGTGCGGCCCAGCCTTGAGCGGTTCTCGCCGGAGCAGGCTGAGTCGGCACTGGAACTGGTGGAGCGAATCACCCGGGTGGAGGGAACCCCTTCGCGGCGGCAACAGGATTTGCTCGAACAACTGGTGCCACTACTCCGGCCCGCTTCCCCCAAAAAAGGGCAATGGCGGTAGTCTTCGCGGGTTATGGCCACACACTGACGATCAGCATCAACAGTAGAAGCAGCAGATAAGCCCGGGCGTGCAGCCGGTCATTAATCGCCGGGATACAGTGTTTCGCGAACAGCATTCCGGCGATGCCGGCGATCACCAGGACACCGAGAACCCTGGTGTTGACGTATCCCAGATATTCCGTGCCAAGCGACTGGTCCTGTCCCAGCCACGCGTACATCACGGTGCCGACGATAGCCACCGGCATCGACAGCGGGTTGGCGGCGCTGACGCAGTATTTCATGTCATAGCCATGCCGGCGCAGCAGTGGAACGGTCATGACACTGCCGCCAACACCCAGCAGTGTGGCGATAGTACCGATCAGCGGACCGCCCGCCCAGCGGGTCACCGGGCGTATCCGGCGGGGCTCGGGTTTACCCAGGAACCCCTTGCGCAGCAGAGCATCCAGCAGCGTCCCCGCCAGATAAAGACTGAACAGTATGCGTAATAGTGAATCACCGAGCAGATCGGCCAGACCGGCACCCAGCAGGGCGCCCACGCCGATGGGAAGAAGGAGAGGGGCGAGGATTTCGCTGTGCAGATACCCCCGTCGCCAGTTGGTATAAGTGGCATAGCCGGCGTTCAGGATCATCACCGCCGTGGACGTGGCCACGGCCACGCGCATGCCATGGCCCGCGCCAATGCCGGTGGCGTTGACGAAATGATAGACGAAAGGGACCACCACGAAGCCGCCGCCGAAGCCGAACAGCAAAGTGGTGATACCGGTGGCGAAGCCCGCCACGGCGATGACGATAAAGTAGTCCATGATAGCTGGGCTCCGTTGCGCCCGGATTATTTTCGGGATGGCCAGCATACGTCGCTGGCGTTGAGCGGGTATCATCGATCCTGCCAATCCTGATCGTGTTTCGGCCAGGGTGAGGCAGGATGGGTACAGGGGCTCGGAAGAAGGCGATGCGAAACATCCCTATCGACGACATTGACGATACGCCGCGCCCTTTGGTGGCGATCCGCACGGATTATGCCGATGGGCAGGTGTTGCCCTGGCACCGTCATCGCCGGGTGCAATTGCTCTACGGCGCTACGGGTGTGATGCACGTTGCCACGCGGGCGGGGACCTGGGTGGTGCCGCCTGGACAGGCGGTCTGGATTCCGGCCGAGGAAGCGCACCAAGTGCGCATGCTCGGGGTGAGCACGCACAGCCTTTATCTGGAACCCGGCGCGGTGATCAGACCACCGTCGGTGTGCCAGGTGGTGAAAGTGTCGCCGTTGTTACGTCAACTATTAGCGGAAGCCGTACAGCTGCCTTTGTTGTATGACCTTGACGGTCGTGACGGTACCTTGGCGGAGTTGGTGTTTCATGAGCTGGCACGGCTGTCGTCTTTGCCGTTCCATATTCCGCTGCCGGAAGATGAACGCCTGCAGAAAGTCTGCCGCGCGTTCCTGGACGAGCCGGATATTCACGCCCGTATCGACCACTGGCTGCCGCGTCTGGCGATGAGCGAACGCACCTTCAGCCGCTTATTCAAACAGCAGACAGGCCTGCCGTTTTTGCGTTGGAAACAACAGGCTTGCGTGGTGCTGGCGCTGGAGCGTCTGACGGCCGGGGAATCGATCACTCGCATCGCCCTTGAATATGGCTACGACAGCCCGGCGTCGTTCTCGACCATGTTCCGGCGGCGGCTGGGCCAACCGCCTTCTCGTTATCACCCTGACCGCCGATGGCGTGAGCCGGACTGAGGCGGTCGCCTCACTGGTCTTGCGAAAGACGCCGGGCCGCCCGGCGAGTGGCTTCCCAGCGCGCCGGCATGGCCGCGGCCATGGCGTCATTCACTTTATTCAGTATCGGTGCCGGTGCGGTTTCCGGACGGCCAGCGTTGAAGGGGGGCCGTGGCGCGTATTCCAATCCGAGCTGAATCGACTGTGCGACATCGGTGCCGGCCAGCTCCTTGATTACGGTAAGCGCGAAATCAATACCCGCGGTCACCCCGCCGCCGGTGATCAGATTGCCGTCGCGCACCACCCGCTCCGGATCAGCGATGGCGCCGAGCTCGCCAAGCATGTCCCGCCAGGCCCAATGGCGGGCGGCCCGCTTGCCTTTCAGCAGGCCGGCGGCGCCGAGAATCAGGGATCCGGTGCACACCGATGTCAGATAGCGGGCACTACTGGCCAGCCGTTTGAGTTCCGACAGATAGGTTGGATCCTCCATCACCGCCACACAGCCCACGCCACCCGGTACACACAATACATCACAGTGGGGGATGTCGGTGAGTGCCGCCAGCTCGGCGAAGATCAGGCCGTCGGCGCGCACCGGATCACCGTGCAGGGATGCCACCTGTATATGGGCGCCGGGCAATCGCGCGAAGAACATATGCGGACCGGTGAAATCCAGATGGGTGACGTCATCGTAAACGGCGAACACGATATTCAAAGTTTGCGTCATGGTGGGGCTCCTGCTTGACGCCCCCCAGATTAGGGGGGCAAGGTGATGGCGCCAATGACCTGTTTCCCTCGATTTAAGCCATGCATCGAATTGCCTTCTATGTGTTCCCCGACTTCCAGTTGCTGGACCTCAGTGGTCCGTTGGCGGCCTTTCAGAGGCTGGACCAACTGGCCCCGGAGCAGGCCTATGATTTGCGCGTGCTTTCCCGCCAGGGGGGCGGCGTGCGCAGTACCGCTGGTATCACCATAGACACCTCCAAGCCCGGTCGCGCGGTGGTGGATACCCTGATCGTGGTAGGGGGGCGGGGTGCTCACCAGGTGGCCGGGCAGCATGAGGAAAGAGATACCGTTCGGCGTCTGGCGCGGCGGGCGGATCGGGTCGCCAGTGTCTGTACCGGCGCGGTGAT
>NZ_AQPF01000110.1:0-1232 GCF_009846745.1 Alcanivorax xiamenensis
TGCTTCCAGGAAAATCTTCTAAGCTTCAGGTTATAAGGAACCGTACCCCAAACCGACACAGGTGGTTGGGATGAGTATTCTAAGGCGCTTGAGAGAACTCGGGTGAAGGAACTAGGCAAAGTGGTACCGTAACTTCGGGAGAAGGTACGCCACCGATGGTGAAGGGCTTGCCCCGTAAGCTGTTGGTGGCCGCAGTGAAAAGGCCCCTGCAACTGTTTATTAAAAACACAGCACTCTGCAAACGCGTAAGCGGACGTATAGGGTGTGACGCCTGCCCGGTGCCGGAAGGTTAATTGATGGGGTTAGCTTCGGCGAAGCTCTTGATCGAAGCCCCGGTAAACGGCGGCCGTAACTATAACGGTCCTAAGGTAGCGAAATTCCTTGTCGGGTAAGTTCCGACCTGCACGAATGGCGTAATGATGGGGGCACTGTCTCCACCCGAGACTCAGTGAAATCGAAATCGCAGTGAAGATGCTGTGTACCCGCGGCTAGACGGAAAGACCCCGTGAACCTTTACTACAGCTTCACAGTGGACTTTGAGCCTGCTTGTGTAGGATAGCTGGGAGACGTTGAAGCAGTGACGCCAGTCATTGTGGAGTCGTCCTTGAAATACCAGCCTGGCATGTTTGAGGTTCTAACCCAGGCCCGTTATCCGGGTCGGGGACATTGTGTGGTGGGTAGTTTGACTGGGGCGGTCTCCTCCCAAAGAGTAACGGAGGAGCACAAAGGTACCCTCAGCACGGTCGGACATCGTGCAATGAGCGTAAAGGTAGAAGGGTGCTTGACTGCGAGACCTACAAGTCGAGCAGGTGCGAAAGCAGGTCTTAGTGATCCGGTGGTTCTGTATGGAAGGGCCATCGCTCAACGGATAAAAGGTACTCCGGGGATAACAGGCTGATACCGCCCAAGAGTTCATATCGACGGCGGTGTTTGGCACCTCGATGTCGGCTCATCTCATCCTGGGGCTGAAGCCGGTCCCAAGGGTATGGCTGTTCGCCATTTAAAGAGGTACGCGAGCTGGGTTTAGAACGTCGTGAGACAGTTCGGTCCCTATCTGCCGTGGGCGTTAGAGATTTGAGAGGAGCTGCTCCTAGTACGAGAGGACCGGAGTGGACGAACCTCTGGTGTTCCGGTTGTCACGCCAGTGGCATTGCCGGGTAGCTACGTTCGGACGGGATAACCGCTGAAAGCATCTAAGCGGGAAGCCTCCCTCAAGATGAGATCTCTCTGGG
>NZ_AQPF01000111.1:0-1219 GCF_009846745.1 Alcanivorax xiamenensis
TGTGTAGTGATGGTATTCCCCTGACAGTCCACCGCGCCTAGAAGCGGTGGCCATATCCCCCCTGACGGGTTAAAGAAAGCGTTAGCAGACGTTATCTACAACCTGAAAGGAGTGGGATATGACCACCGATGAGAAAGTAGCACGGCGCAAGCTCAGCCTGCTAGAACTGGCCCAGGATCTGGGCAATGTCTCCAGAGCCTGCAAGGTAATGGGCTACTCCCGGCAGCAGTTCTATGAAATCCGGCGGAACTTCCAAACCTATGGCTCAGAGGGCCTGATTGACCGCCTTCCTGGCGCCCGCGGCCCTCACCCCAACCGGGTCAGTGAGGAGATCGAGGAAGCCGTTCTGGCGTATTGCCTGAAGGAACCGACCCACGGCTGCTTGAGGGTCGCTCAGTCACTGGCCCTGGAGGGCGTTACGGTGTCTTCCATGGGCGTACGCGGAGTCTGGGCCCGGCACAACCTCCAGACCAAACACGAGAGACTGATGCGCCTGGAGCAGGCCACCCGGGAGAAGCGGGTGGAACTCACCGAACGCCAGGTCAGGCTCCTGGAGCGCTTCAGCCCGGAGTTCAGGGAGCGACACATTATTACCAACCATACCGGGGAGTTAGTGGCCGTCGACACCTTCTACGTCGGCCAGCTCAAAGGGGTCGGAAAGGTCTATCTGCAGACCGTCATCGACTGCTTCAGCCGCTACGCCTGGGGCCGTCTCTATACCTCGAAACTGCCCATCACCGCCGTTCACGTACTCAACAATGATGTTCTGCCCTTCTTCGAGAAACACAATGCCCGCATCTCCACGATCTTGTCGGATAACGGGCGGGAATTCTGCGGGAGGCCCGACACCCACCCGTACGAACTGTTCCTCCAGCTCGAGGAGATCGAACACCGCACCACCCGGGTTCGGCGGCCACAATCCAATGGCTTCGTGGAACGGATGCATCGTACGTTGCTGGATGAACACTTCCGGATCAAAGGGCGCGAGAAGTGGTATGAGAGCGTCGACGAAATGCAGACCGACCTGGATGACTACCTGGTTCGCTACAACACCAAACGCCCTCATCAGGGACGCGACATGAAAGGTAGAACGCCCTATGCCGTGTTCGTGAAGGGCCTGCCAAAGGAGAAGAAAGTCGTTGCAAAAACCGCCGCACAAACGGCATAACTGAAACTGCCCGTCAGGAGGGGACTGTCAGGTAATAACCATCACTGTACA
>NZ_AQPF01000112.1:0-1197 GCF_009846745.1 Alcanivorax xiamenensis
TCTTACTCTACGATCTTGGCCACCACGCCGGCGCCAACGGTACGACCACCTTCGCGGATCGCGAAGCGCAGGCCGTCTTCCATGGCGATCGGCGCGATCAGCTCAACGTCCATCTGCACGTTGTCGCCCGGCATTACCATTTCGGTGCCTTCCGGCAGCGTACAGGCACCGGTAACGTCGGTGGTACGGAAGTAGAACTGCGGACGATAGCCGTTGAAGAACGGAGTGTGACGACCACCTTCGTCCTTGCTCAGCACGTACACCTCGGCAACGAACTTGGTGTGCGGGGTGATTGAGCCCGGCTTCGCCAGAACCTGACCACGCTCCACTTCGTCACGCTTGGTGCCACGCAGCAGCACACCCACGTTCTCGCCCGCGCGGCCTTCGTCCAGCAGCTTGCGGAACATCTCAACACCGGTACAGGTGGTCTTGGTGGTATCCTTGATACCCACAATCTCGATCTCTTCACCCACCTTGATGATGCCACGCTCCACACGACCGGTTACCACGGTACCGCGACCGGAGATGGAGAACACGTCTTCGATCGGCATCAGGAACGGCAGGTCAACGGCACGCTCCGGCTCCGGAATGTACTCGTCCAGCGTTTCCACCAGCTTCTGTACCGCCGGCATACCAATTTCGCTGGTATCGCCTTCCAGCGCCTTCAGCGCGGAACCCTTGATGATCGGGGTGTCGTCGCCCGGGAAGTCGTAGTCGCTCAGCAGCTCACGCACTTCCATTTCAACCAGTTCCAGCAGCTCTTCGTCGTCCACCATGTCCGCTTTGTTCAGGAACACGACGATGTACGGCACGCCTACCTGGCGGGACAGCAGAATGTGCTCCCGGGTTTGCGGCATCGGGCCGTCAGCGGCGGACACCACCAGGATCGCGCCATCCATCTGCGCCGCACCGGTGATCATGTTTTTCACGTAGTCGGCGTGACCCGGGCAGTCAACGTGCGCGTAGTGACGGGTCGGAGAGTCGTACTCCACGTGGGAGGTCGCAATCGTAATACCACGCTCACGCTCTTCCGGGGCGTTATCGATCTGATCGAAGGCACTCGCCGAACCAGAGCCCCACACCTCGAAGCACACCCGCGTCAAAGCGGCCGTCAGCGTCGTCTTACCATGGTCAACGTGGCCAATCGTGCCTACGTTTACGTGCGGTTTATTACGTTCAAACTTTTCCTTTGCCACG
>NZ_AQPF01000113.1:0-1195 GCF_009846745.1 Alcanivorax xiamenensis
TGTCCACTTCCCCGTTAGTGAGACAGCCCTAAACTGGAGTTTTCCACTTTCCGGCGATATACCGCTGGCGGTAAATCACCCAGGCTTTCGTGCGGTCGCTCGTCGTTGTAATCAAGCATCCACAGCCATGCCATTTCACGAACCTGGGCCAAGCTCTCGAACAGATACGCATCCAGGAACTCATACCTGAACGAACCGTTAAACCGTTCCACGAAGCCATTCTGCTGAGGCTTGCCCGGCTGGATATACGCCACGGTAATTTCGTTTGCCTCACACCAGTCATAGAACTCCGCCGCAATCAGCTCTGGCCCATTATCCACCCGTATCTGATTCGGCAGACCTCGTTCCGCCTTGAGTCGCTCCAGCGTGCGCACAACCCGGCCCGCTGGAAGGCTCGTGTCCACCTCAATCGCCAAGCACTCGCGGGTGCCTTCGTCAATAATATTCAAGGTGCGGAAGCGCTTCCCGCAGTACAGGCCGTCGTGCATGAAGTCCAATGCCCATTGCCTATTCGGGTACATGCTGACCTCCAGAGGCTTCGGAGTACGCTTGGGCAGAACCCGCTTGGTCCGGCGGCGCAGATTAAGTCCCATGCGGCAATACACCCTGTAAACCCGCTTGTGGTTGAAGCAATATCCCTTCAACCGCATACGCTCGTAGCACTTCCAGAAGCCCGCTCGGGGCGACTTCCTAAGCTGTTCGTTCAAGGCATCAATGACAGCAGCATCAGCAACCCGCCAGTCTTGCGGTGCTCGGTAGTAACTGGCCCGACCCAAGCCCACCAAATGGCAGGCCTTACTGACCGGCACACCGTCATCTACCATGCCCGCCACAGCATCACGTTTCTCCGCTGTCACCAACCCTTTTTTTCGATCAGCTTCCTCATGGCAGAGTTTTCGAGGCTGACATCGGCAAACATCTTCTTGAGCCTGTCATTCTCTTCCTCAAGCTCCTTGAGGCGCTTAACGTCAGAAGCCTCCATGCCGCCGTATTTGCTCTTCCAGTTGTAATAGGTGGCATTGCTGATGCCATGTTTGCGGCAGATCTCTTCAACCTTCAGACCGGCATCCGCCTCCTTCAAGATCGATACGATCTGGGTCTCGCTGAGCCGGGATCTCTTCATTGTCGTCTCCTGAGCTATGATGATCTCAGAAAACTCCAATCAATGCTGTCTCACTTTAGGGGAAGTGGACAC
>NZ_AQPF01000114.1:0-949 GCF_009846745.1 Alcanivorax xiamenensis
ATGCTCTTTAACAATCTGGGAAATGAGAAGTCCAAGTATTCCAATGGAATACAAGCGTTAGAGACTTATATCTGACACTTGTGTCTATTAGGTGAATCGTTGGCGTTACGAGCTGTATGGCTTTAGGCGGTTGATGAGAGTTGACTGTTTTGGGTTATATGGTCAAGTGACGAAGCGTACACGGTGGATGCCTTGGCAGCCAGAGGCGATGAAGGACGTTGTAGCCTGCGATAAGCTTCGGGGAGTCGGCAAACAGACTTTGATCCGGAGATTTCCGAATGGGGAAACCCACCCTTTATGGGTATCCTGCACTGAATCCATAGGTGTAGGAGGCGAACGCGGGGAACTGAAACATCTAAGTACCCGTAGGAACAGAAATCAATTGAGATTCCGTCAGTAGCGGCGAGCGAACGCGGATTAGCCCTTAAGCATGTGACTGATTAGGAGAACGGTCTGGGAAGGCCGACCATAGTGGGTGATAGTCCCGTATCCGAAAATCTGAATGTGTGAAAACGAGTAGGTCGGGGCACGTGAAACCTTGACTGAACATGGGGGGACCATCCTCCAAGGCTAAATACTCCTGGCTGACCGATAGTGAACCAGTACCGTGAGGGAAAGGCGAAAAGAACCCCGGAGAGGGGAGTGAAATAGACCCTGAAACCGTGTACGTACAAGCAGTCGGAGCCCGCGTTGTTGGGTGACGGCGTACCTTTTGTATAATGGGTCAGCGACTTATTCTCAGTAGCGAGGTTAACCAATTAGGGGAGCCGTAGGGAAACCGAGTCTGAATAGGGCGATTGAGTTGCTGGGAATAGACCCGAAACCGAGCGATCTACCCATGGGCAGGTTGAAGGTGCGGTAACACGCACTGGAGGACCGAACCGGGATCTGTTGAAAAAGATTCGGATGACCTGTGGGTCGGAGTGAAAGGCTAATCAAGCTCGGAGAT
>NZ_AQPF01000115.1:0-818 GCF_009846745.1 Alcanivorax xiamenensis
ACCTGAAGCTTAGAAGATTTTCCTGGAAGCAGGGCATCAACCACTTCTCGGACACAAAGGTCCAATGGTCTCGGCTCTCAGCCTTAGGATCCCGGATTTGCCTAAGATCCCAGCCTACTGCCTTTCCCCGGGACAACCAACGCCCGGTAGGCCTAGCCTTCTCCGTCTCTCCATCGCAGTTATAAGAAGTACGGGAATATTAACCCGTTTCCCATCAGCTACGCTCTTCAGCCTCGCCTTAGGGGCCGACTTACCCTGCGCCGATTAGCGTTGCGCAGGAAACCTTGGTCTTTCGGCGTGGAGGTTTTTCACCCCCATTATCGTTACTCACGTCAGCATTCGCACTTCTGATATCTCCAGCATGCCTCTCGACACACCTTCACAGACTTACAGAACGCTCCCCTACCCAGCATGCATAAGCACGCTGCCGCAGCTTCGGTATCCAGTTTGAGCCCCGTTACATCTTCCGCGCAGGCCGACTCGACTAGTGAGCTATTACGCTTTCTTTAAAGGATGGCTGCTTCTAAGCCAACCTCCTAGCTGTCTGAGCCTTCCCACATCGTTTCCCACTTAACTGGAATTTAGGGACCTTAGCTGGCGGTCTGGGTTGTTTCCCTCTTCACGACGAACGTTAGCACCCGCCGTGTGTCTCCCGGATAGTACTCACTGGTATTCGGAGTTTGCATCGGGTTGGTAAGCCGGGATGGCCCCCTAGCCGAAACAGTGCTCTACCCCCAGTGGTATTCGTCCGAGGCGCTACCTAAATAGCTTTCGGGGAGAACCAGCTATCTCCGAGCTTGATTAGCCTTTCACTCCGA
>NZ_AQPF01000116.1:0-727 GCF_009846745.1 Alcanivorax xiamenensis
CTCCCGGCAATTTTTTATTTCCGCAACGCCTTCAGTCCCGGGTTTTGACTTTGGCGTCCGGTCTTCCGCGCTTTACAGCTTGTCCGCGTTCTCGGACAGGTAAGAGGCCACGCCTTCCGGGCTGTCCTTCATGCCGGCGTCGCCTTTTTGCCAGCCGGCCGGACACACTTCGCCGTGTTCTTCGTGGAACTGGATGGCGTCCACCAGACGCACCAACTCGTCGATGTTACGGCCCAACGGCAGGTCGTTGACGATCTGGCTGCGCACCACACCGTTCTTGTCGATCAGGAACGCACCACGGAACGCCATGCCGCCTTCGGATTCAACATCGTAAGCCTGGGCGATCTGGTGATTCATATCGGCTGCCAGAGTGTATTTCACCGCGCCAATACCGCCGTCGTTCACCGGGGTGTTACGCCAGGCGTTGTGGGTGAAATGGCTGTCGATGGAGACACCGACCACTTCCACGCCGCGTTCCTTGAACGCGTCCATGCGGTGATCCAGGGCGATCAGCTCGGACGGGCAGACGAAGGTGAAATCCAGCGGGTAAAAGAACACCAGACCGTACTTGCCCTTGATCGCCTCGGACAGGGTGAACTCGTCGACGATGCTGCCATCGCCCAATACCGCGGGAACGGTGAAGTCGGGTGCGGGTTTACCTACCAATACGCCCATCTCGTTATCTCTCCAGTTAAGTCACAAGGGAAAACCCGCCGTGAACGGCGGG
>NZ_AQPF01000117.1:0-725 GCF_009846745.1 Alcanivorax xiamenensis
ACGCCAGAGTAAAGGTGTCTTTTACCGTGACACCATCCTCATCAAGCACATGGGCACGGATATCGTAGGTGGTGCCCATCGTCGGCACCGTCCCTTCCCCGACATGAAGAAACAGGTCGTCCCAGGGCGCCCGAATCACGGTACCATCAGTGCGAAAGGCGTACACCATCCGATTCTTTCTGTTCAGACGTATCGGGTAATGGGTGTAGGCAAAGATTTCCATTCTCATGCCTTTCCAGATGGCCCAGGCCAGACCCCAACCTAGAAGAAACGTAAAGAGAAGAAAAGCCCAAGCATCCCACCCCCTTTCAGCCCTTTGCAGCTCCATCAATAGAAAATAAACCGGAGAAATTGCAAACATTAAAAAGGAAACCAGCGTAAAAACCTGGATCTGCCCTTTTTGCCAATACCATCGGTCCACTATCTCCAAGTAAGTGCTGTTAATTTTGATCAGTAATGCTTCATCGTTGGGAGGTTCATCCGTCCAGCGCCGGTCTCTTGACAACCGACTCGCTTTTTCTTCCGGCGTAAGTGCCCTATTCACTTTATAGGCATTTCTACCCAGGCCCGTATAATCGGAGAGCATTCCAGTCATCCCATGCATCTATCAGATGCGCTTTTTAAAGATCCGCTATCCGGAAAACAGAAGCGACAGCGGTGAGTATCTAACAAGTACCCACGCAAGCACCGCCAGGCCGGTCAACACACAAATGACCAGCCAAGGC
>NZ_AQPF01000118.1:0-646 GCF_009846745.1 Alcanivorax xiamenensis
CGTCGCGCACCGCCTGACCCGCCCGCGCCGACGGATAGGCCGGCAGTTCAGAAAGCAGAGCGGCACGCCGCAATGCCGGCAGATCCTGCCGCGCCAGTTGTTCGAACAGCGCGCCGGCGGCCCCCGCTTCGCCGCCACGGGCCTGGAACAGCGCCCGCGCGTAGCCGCCGTCGCGCGGTTGATGTTCCGGGTACCAGCGGCGGAAAGCGTCGATCAGCGGCCCCTCGGCCTCGCCGGCGTGGCATTGCAGACAGGCGTCGTCGTGGCCCAGCGCCCGCGCCTGCGCCGGGTCCGGCGAGGTGAAGCCGTGATCATGGCGAAGGTCATTGCCCATATAGACCTTGCCGGGCATGTGGCAGGCCTGGCATTGCGCCCCCGGCGAGCCGGCGGCGTGATGATGGTGCGCCGGGCTGTCGTAGTCGCCGGCGCGCAGGCCATCACCACGAATCGCCGGGCGCACCGGCTCGCCGGTGCCGTTGTGGCACTGTGTGCAGACCGCGTTGCCGGGGGCGCGCAGGGCGCCGCTGTGGGCGTTGTGGCAATCCGAGCAGACCACCCCGGCGGCGTGCATGCGGCTTTGCACGAAGGCGCCGTACTCGAACACTTCGTCCCGAATGGTGCCGTCCACCTCGTACAGATCCGCGCT
>NZ_AQPF01000119.1:0-626 GCF_009846745.1 Alcanivorax xiamenensis
TCATGTCCTGTATAGAGGCAATGACTCGCTCGCTTGACTGGTTGAATTCCGCTTTCTCAAGCCGGTTTTCTTCCCGCTGACGGTCTTTCTCCAAGGCCTCCAGACGAGCACCAAGCGCTCGTAACTGCCTGATCTCTGGCGCTTCCGGCTGCCATTTATGTAGTCGCTCATGCTTCTCTTTCACGTAGAGAGCCAGGCACAGCGAGTCGAGCTTGTCTGTCTTGCTTGAGAACCCTTCACTCTTGGCGAAGTCCCTGGTGCGCGCCGGATTGGCCACATACACCTGCAACCCAGCTTCATGGAGTGCGTAGGTCAGGTTCTCGTGATAAATACAGGTGGCTTCCAGCACCACATGAATCTCGGACGGCTCAGCACCGGTCTGCTTGAGCAGCCACTGCGCAACCTCGTGCTCCTTCCCGCGCCGATTCTGGAAAACCCGTGTTTTTACCTTCCGGGGATTGGCCTGGCGCAGCCAAAGTGTATCGAGGCTCTTTTTGCTGACATCAATTCCAACGAAGTGCATCTCTCGTGTCTTCCCTTGCTTATACGGCTTCATCCCGCGGAGGGGAGAGCCCGGATACCGTTCAGATTTAAGAGAATGGGTCGGAGCCAGGATCTACGTCACA